>JAFYZY010000027.1 GCA_017548485.1 Oscillospiraceae bacterium
ATGAGCACGGAAGAACTGAGAGAAAGATTTCTGACCTGGCAGAGCAGACTGAGCGCCTACAGGATGGCGCTGACGCTCATCGAGATCGATGCGACAGAACGTCCTCTGAATGCAGGAGCCGGATACCGCGGCGAAAAAGGCGCAGTGCTGGCGGGAGAGTACATGCGTGTCCTCAAGGAGGACGGAATGGAAGAGGTGATGGAAAAAGTCGCCTCTGACGACCCTGACAGCGATGTGAGGAAGATGGCCGAACTGTATCTGAAAAGGCTCTCAGACAGCAGAAAAGTGCCGGAAAAGGAGTATTCCGACTATCAGCGCATTCTGTCCGAGAGCGAGAGACAGTGGCTGATCTGCAAGGAACGCGCGGATTACGGCAGTTACTGGCCGTACCTCGAGAAACTCATCGATGCGTTCACGGGCATAAAGATGTATGCGAACAGGGGAGAAGATCTGTTCGATCAGCTGCTTGACGACAATGAAGAGGGTTACAACAGAGCCCGTTACGACGAACTGTTCGGAAAGGTCAGGAGCGAAGTCGTCCCGCTGCTCAGAGAGATAAAGCAGGCGGAGCAGCCGGACACCGGATTCCTCCACAGATATTACCCTGCGGACAGACAAAGGGAGTTCAACAGGGAACTGATGAAGTTCATCCGCTTTGATCCTTCCTGGGGCACCGTAAGCGAGTCGGAGCATCCGGTCACCACGGGTCTGAACAGGAACGACGTGCGTTTCACTACCAAGTACCGCGAGAACGATCTGGTGATGGCGGCGCTCTCATCCATGCACGAGAGCGGTCATGCATGGTTCGGACACCAGACCGATCCCAAGTACGAGGGGACCGTCATACTGGAGAATATTCATGCAGGCATGCATGAGTCGCAGTCAAGACTGGTGGAGAACCACATCGGCAGAAGCAGGACGTTCTGGGAAGTGAATCTTCCCAAACTGAGGGATATCTTCCCGGATGATCTGGCGGGGATCGACAACGATACCTTCTACAGGGCGATCAATGCCGTAAAGCCGTCTCTGGTGCGTACGGAAGCGGATGAAGTGACATATCCTCTGCATATCATGGTCAGATATGAGATAGAGAAGGGGATATTCAGCGGCGAGTATAAGGTAAAAGACCTGGAAGAGATATGGAACGAAAAGTACAGGGAATACCTCGGCATCGAAGTCCCGAACGCAAGGGACGGGATACTGCAGGATATGCACTGGCCTTATGCGTATTTCGGTTATTTCCCCACGTATCTGCTCGGCAGCGCGATGGCAGCCCAGTTCGCTCACAGGATGTTTGCCGACATAGATGTGGATGCGATGCTGAGAGAGGACAGATACATCGAGATCATGAACTATCTGGGTGAGCACATCCACAGATACGGCGGGATATGCACTACGGACGAGATCATTGAAAAAGCTACGGGCGCGCCTTTCGATCCTTCATTCTATACGGATCATCTCAAGTCGAAATACAGGGAGATCTACCGCATCTGATCCGCAGACTGAAAAACTGCATATGACAAGGGCTGGTCGAAGGACCAGCCCTTGAATCATGTTTGAATCAAAACCGGATCATTTGCCGGAGACGGAGATCTTTCTGACGAGGACGGAAGGAACGAAATACCCGTTCATCCTGAGCTCCTGATCGCTGCCTACAGCTGTGATCTGCGAGAACACGTCGAAGAGATTGCCGGCCACTGTGATGAGGGAGAGAGGCTCTGCGCGTTTTCCGTCCCTTATCATATATCCCTGAGCTATAAGGGAGAAGTTGCCTGACTGGGGATTCATTCCGGCGTGCAGACCGCTGATGCCGGTTATGTAAACGCCTTCTCCGGCTTTCTCGAAAAGACCTTCCTCCGTGAGAGTGCCGGGCTTGACGAACACGTTCCTCAGATCGATGCCGATCTTTCCGTCGCGGCTCTTGTAACCGTTTCCGGTGGAAGGCTTTCCTTCCTTGGCCGCTGTGGTGAGATTGTACAGATATGTCTGAAGGACGCCGCCCTTGATGAGGGTCTTGTTGCTCGTGGCAACGCCTTCGTCGTCAAAGTAGCGGAAAGATGCATTCTTCTCCAGGGGTTTCTCGAAAACGGTGAGCCTGGAGGAGGCGATCTTCTGCCCGAGTTTTCCGGCAAGCAGAGAACTGTTCTTCTGCACCTCTTCGCTGGAGAGGTTCTGCAGGAACGCTCCGAGCAGAGAGGCAAAAGCATTGCCTCCGAATACGCATCTGTATTTGCCGGAATCGCAGGGGCCGGAACCGAACTGGCTGACCGTGTCCTTCACAAGCTTGTCCGCTGCTTCCCTGATATCGAGCTTATCGATATCGGTGACGAGCCGGAAGATCATGCCGGACTTGGTCTCGCCGGAGTCGTCGGTGGCGACAGCCTGGGCGAACAGCACTGCATAGTTTGCCTTGCCTGTAAGTTTCAGACCGTAGGAGTTGGTGAGCGTGACTGCCCCGGTGGTCTCCTCGTAGCTGATCTCCACCTCGCGGATCTTGTCGCTTCCGGATGTGACTGCGTTGTGGAATTCTTTCGCCAGGCGGATCTTTTCCTCAACAGGCGTATCCTGAAGTTTTTTATTGAAAACGTTCTTCCTGCGGTATTTTTCGCTGCCTCTGAAGATGATGCTCTGATCATCCGAGTTCGTGAGGCGGGCGTTCTGCTTGATGTGGCCGATCAGGTAATCAGGAGTGGAGGCATCCGCCTTCTCACTCGTGGCGTATCCGAACCTGCCTTCATAGATGCCGCGCGCCTCGATGCTCCTGGAATCGGAGATATTATAGGAATCCAGCTCGCCGCGGAACAGTGAGAAGGATAGGTTTCTCTCTTCCGATACATAGAGCTCAAGAGCCTCCAGACCTTCCGCCGCAGCTTTATCAAAGATCTTCTTATAGCTGATCATTTAACGGTACCTCCTCTTCCTCCGACAGTCATGTTCTGCACCCTGATGGTGGGCTCGCCTACGTCTGCGGGTATGGAACCGCTGGCGGCTCCGCACATTCCCTGGGCTCTGAGCAGGTCATTGCCGACCATGTCGATGTTGAGAAGCACTTCCTTGCCGCTGCCGATAAGGGTGGCTCCCTTAACAGGGTATTTGATCTCGCCGTTCTCGACGATGTAGCCTTCGTTGACCGCGAAGTTGAACTCGCCTGTTGCAGGATTCACGCTGCCGCCGCCCATGTTCTTGGCGTACAGACCGTATTCTGTGCTGGCGATGATCTCTTCGGGAGTGCTCTTTCCGTTGAGTATGAAGGTGTTGCTCATGCGGCTGGTGGGCTCGAACTTGTAGGATTCTCTCCTGCATGCGCCATTCCCGGCTTCGTTCATCCTGCGTCCGTTGAAGTTGTCAACGAGATAGGATGTCAGGACGCCGTTCTTGATCAGAAGATTGCGCGCGGTGGGGTTGCCTTCGTCATCGATGTTTCCGCTTCCCCAGGCACCTTCTATAGTGCCGTCGTCAACGGCGGACACGATATCGGAAGCGATCTTTTCGCCCTTCTTCCCGGAAAATACCGAGAGTCCCTTGGAGACTGAGCTGGCCTCGAGGGAGTGGCCGCAGGATTCGTGGAAGATCACGCCTCCGAATCCGTTTCCGATTATGACCGTCATCTTTCCGGACGGACATTCCTTAGCGCCGAGGAGCGTCAGAGCGCTCTGGGCGGCATTTCTCGCTTCCTCATCCATGTCGACTTCTTCGAGGAAGAATTCCATGCCCTTCTGGGCGCCGGGGCGGTTGTGGAAGGTCTCGATGCCTCTCTCATCCCTTGCGGTGGCAGTGACTGTGTATCTGCCTCTGGAATGCACGTCATTGAACTGCTTGCCGTTGGAGTTGAAGATCTCGACGGTCTTGTAGTTGTAGGCAAACAGTATCTCGCAGCGGACTATCTTCTCGTCATATGCGAGACATGCGTCGCTGGACTTTGCCAGCATCCCGATCAGTTCCTCTCTGGGGAAATCGGAGTATTTGATCCGGGGCTGGTGTTTTTTGCCCTGCCTGACCTTGCTGATGCTCTTTACCTGCAGGACTCTTTCTCCGTCGAATGACTCGGAGAGATCCCTTGCGAGCTTCAGGAGGCCGGCTCTGGTGATGTTGTTGGTGTAGCCGTACACGCTTCTCAGGTCCTTGAGAAGGCGGATGCCGGCGCCTCTGGTGAGAGTGTCGTTGCAGGCTTCGACTTTGCCGTTGTCCATCTGGATGCTGGTCTGGTCGTCTTCCTCCAGATAGATCTCAGCGAAGTCGGCACCTGTGGACAGCGCCTCATTGAGGACTTCAAGTGCTGTAGATTTGGTGATCATATGATTAACCTCACTTTCCGAGGATTATTATATCAAAGAAAACAGGCAGCGTGATGCGGAAAAGACTAATTCTGCGCGCTGCCTGTTCTTTTTTTCTGCTGTCCGGACGGCTCAGCTGTCCATAGCGCTGTACAGCTCATTCAGCCGGAGAAGGATCTCAACGTTTTTCTCCATGTTGATTATCGGAACATATTCAAAACGGCCGTGAGCGTTCTCGTATCCCGCGCTGAGATTGGGGCAGGGAAGACCGCGCTGGGAGAGCGCCGAGCCGTCGGTGCCGCCCCGGAAAGGGATGCATACAGGTTCTATTCCGCAGTCGGATATGGCTCTTTTAAGGTTGTCGACCATGAACGGGACCCTGTCTATGACCTCTTTCATGCTGCGGTACTGTTCTGTGATGCTTAAAGTGACCGTTCCATCAGGATATTTCCTGTTCAGCTCCTCTGTAACGATGGCGAGGTAATGCTCTCTGTTTTCGAACTGCACCGGGTCGTGGTCCCGTATGATGACCTGCAGATCTGTCTGCTCGCAGCTGCCGCTGATCCCCGTCACATAGAAGAAACCTTCTCTTCCGTCGGTATACTGCGGCTTTTCATATGCGGGAAGGGAAGCGAGAAACTCCTGGGCGACATCGATGCTGTTCACCATGATCCCTTTTGCCGTTCCGGGATGCACGGCCCTGCCTTTTACGGTGATATCCGCCCTTGAAGCATTGAATGTCTCGTACTCATAATAGCCGAGATGGTCTCCGTCCAGCGTGTATGCGATCTTTGCGGCAAAACGTCCGAGGTCCAGATCCTTTGCGAGGCCTCCGACTTCTTCGTCCGGAGTGAAGGCTATCGCGATGGTGCCGTGTTTGACATCGGGATGTGAGACATAGTATTCAGCCATAGTCATGATGGATGCGATGGAAGCCTTGTCGTCTCCTCCGAGAAGCGTGGTGCCGTCGGAACAGATAAGGTCTTCTCCGACATACATCCCGAGATTGGGAAAATCGGACCTGCGCATCCAGATATCCTTCCCGCTGTTCAGCAGGATATCTCCGCCGTCATAATCCTCTATGACCTGAGGCCTTACAGGACCGCCGGGAGCTTCCGTCGCGGTGTCCATATGAGCGATGTATCCGATTGGCATGCCGCTGTCCGTGTTGGAGGGGATGACGCCGTAGACGACACAGCATCTCTCATCGAGAAACACATCGCTTACGCCGATCTCAAGAAGTTCATCTCTGAGCATCTCCGCCAGATCGAACTGTCTGCGCGTGGTGGGAGTATCGGATACGCCGTTTGCGGACTGAGTGTCTACCGAGGCATATCTTATGAAGCGCTCTTTCACAGAATCATAGAACTGACTCATTTTTATTCTCCTGAGCATGTCAAAGCTGGACCACGCAGAAAGGGTTTCCGTCGGGATCCTGCAGGACGGTATAGTCCGCGCCGGGTTCATAGTTCCACGGTTTCCGCGTAGCGCCGAGGGAGATCAGCCGTTCCACTTCGGCATCGCGGTCCTCCGCGAACAGATCCATGTGATGCCTGCGCGCTTTCGGGGAAGTGATCTTAGCGATGGAAAGCTGGATGCCGGGACCGCTTTTAGGGACAAGCATTGCCCAGTCGTCCGACTGTTCGCCTTTCTGCACGTAATCGAGCGCGGCAGACCAGAACTTCACCGCTCTGTCGATGTCCTGGACGCCCCATACTATCGATCCGATCCTGATCATTCTTATGTCCTCCGTTGATGTTTTTAATAAAAGTATATCAAATATCAAAGCGACGTTCCCCGCAGCAGTATCAGATCCCGGAAGGGGATAAAGGAGGAAACTCTTTACGCGCTATGATATATATATCACGCACAGAATAAAATCCACAAGAACGGATGATTTGACATATTATACTAAATAATAGATATATAGTTCGTAAAACTGAAAAATAGATTAAATAGTTGTCACTATTATTGTTTTGTTTTGGTTACATAATTATAATCTCTTCGGAGACGAAAATACTAAATTATACTGAGTTTGGTTCAGACGCGTCTCCAATGTTTCATTTGTCTGAATCAGATTCGGGAAAAAGATGGAGGAATCTATGAAGAAACTTCTTTCAGTACTTCTTATCCTCGTCCTTGCCCTCAGCCTTGTCGCCTGCGGCGAAAAGAAGGAAGAAGGCGGCGGAGAAGAGAAGAAGAGCATGAAGCTCGCTGTTGTCTACACAGCTCTCGGAGACTTCTGGGATATGTGCGGCAAGGGCGGCACCCAGAGAGTTGAAGAACTCAAGACGGAGTATCCTGACTGGACCATCGAGCTCGAGCTCACCGGCCCGCAGGAAGGCGGCGTAACCGGCCAGATCCAGCTCCTTGAGAACCTCATGTCTCTGAAGTATGACGGCATTCTTGTTGCTGCTTCCGATGCTGAGGGTCTTACCCCCACCATTAACGCATGCTCTGATGCCGGCATCGTAATGTTCACGATGGACACAGACTGCCCCGACAGCAAGCGTCTTGCTTTCGTCGGCACACACAACGAGAACTTCGGCCGCAAGCTTGCTCAGTTCGCTGTTGACTGGGAAGACAAGTTCGGCGACACAGCCAGGATCATCGTCATGCACGGTGCAGTTGCACAGCTCGGAATGATCCAGCGTCTGAAGGGCATCACCGATGTCGTTGCAGAGAACGCCGCTAAAGGCGCTGAGCTGCTCGACTATCAGTCTCCTCCCAGTGCTGACGCAGGTCAGTCCACAGAGGAAGCCATGATGCTCTCCAACCCCACCTGGAACTGCGCGCTCTGCACACACGCCGGTGGTGCTTGGGTCTCCGCTGTTTTCGAAGAGAACGGCTGGAATGATGCTGCTACCAACCCCGATCACTGCGGTGTCCTCTCCGACGACACAGCGCAGGTCATCAATGCCGTCAAGGACGGCTTCGCAACTGTTACTCAGGTTCAGAAGCAGGCCAACTGGGCGTACAACGGAGTAGATCTTATGTTCAAGAAGATCGCCCTCGGACAGGATCCGCCCTCTGACTTCGTCGAGACCCCGACATTCTATGTCACCATCGACAACGTCTATGATGACGACATGTATCCCACAAGGCAGTAATTTCTGAAAAGAAACG
>JAFYZY010000028.1 GCA_017548485.1 Oscillospiraceae bacterium
ACTCCCTGTCGGTGGAACTCAAGAAGAAGTTCGACAAGTTCCTGTATGACCACCACGCGACCATTCAGATCCGCGAAGGCTACGGGACCACCGAGACGGTCACAGCCTGCTGCCTGACCCCCATACATATGACCAAGGAGGGGAGCATCGGACTTCCGTTCCCCGACACCTATATCAAGATCGTGAAACCCGGAACCGACGAGGAGCTCCCGTACGGAGAAGAGGGAGAGATCCTTCTGGCCGGTCCCACTGTCATGAAGGAGTACCTGAACAATCCTGAGGAGACAGCACAGACGCTGCGCAGGCACGCCGACGGCATGACCTGGGTGTACACCGGGGACCTCGGATACATGGATGAGGACGGGTTCATCTTCTTCCGCGGACGTGCCAAGAGGATGATCGTGACATCCGGATACAACGTCTACCCGGCACAGATCGAGAACATCCTGGACGCTCACGAGAAGATCCACATGAGCTGCGTCATAGGTGTCCCGGACGATTACAGGATGCACGCGGTCAAGGCCTTTGTGATGCTCAAGGAGGGCGTCCCGAAGACTGACGAGACCAGGGAGGAGATCAAGGAGTACTGCCGCAAGCACATCGCGAGATACGCGGTGCCGCGCGAGATAGAGTTTCGCGACGACCTTCCCAAGACGCTGGTGGGCAAGGTGGCCTACAGGGTCCTGGAGGAGGAAGAGGAAGCGAAGTACCAGAGGAACAAGGACGCGACCTCGCTGCTCCCGGACGGCGACAGCCGCAAGAAATAGGAATACGCAAACTAAAAGACAGCTGCACCGCGCGGTGCAGCTGTCTGACGTTATAAGGAAACAATCACCTGTTGGCTCTGCGGTAGATGTCCAGCGCGTCCTCATATGAGATGTCCGCGAAGGAGCCCCAGTGGGCGGTCCCTCCGTTGGTGACATCCTCGGCGAGCTTGACCACTCTCTCGTCCGGAAGGACTCCGAACTGCGTCTCGGAAAAGCATACTGGAACTCCGATGGAGGAGAAGAATGCGTCGACCGCGTCGATTGCAGCATCGGGATCATCGGACTCGATGCCGAACACGCGGCGTCCGAGCTCGCAGAACCTGGCGGGATCCCTGTCCCTGAAGTGGCGGGCCCAGGACCCGAAGAGAGCTGAGAGCGACGCGCCGTGAGCGATGTCGAAGTCTGCGGACAGCCTGTGTCCCAGCCTGTGGACGTCCAGTCCCTTGTGGCCTCCCAGTCCGGTGAGGTCGTTGTGTGACACCTCGCTTGCCCAGAAGAGCTCGCTGGCCGCGTCGTAGTTGTCGCGCTCCCGCAGCAGCACGGGGGTGAACCTGACTACGGTCCTCATGACGGCGCATGCGAATTCATCGGTGAGGTAGTTGCCCTGAAGATCCGAGAAGAAACGCTCCATGGTGTGCATGAGTATGTCGGCGCACCCGCAGCCCACCTGGTAGTCGGGAAGCGTGAACAGGAACTCGGGGTTGATGAGGGCGAAGATCGGGCGGTTGAGTTCGGTGTTGTAACCGTTCTTCTGCCTGGTCTCCTCGTTGGTGATGACGGAGGAAGCGGAAAGCTCGCTGCCGGCTGCCGCGATGGTGGGGATGGCCGCGACGCCTATGGCCTTATCGGCTTTTCTGACGCCGCTCCAGAAATCCCAGACGTCGTACCCGGGATTCGCTGCACCGATGGAGATCATCTTCGCGGTGTCTATGACGCTGCCTCCTCCGAAGCCCAGGATCAGGTCGGGACGGAATTCGCCGGCGAGTTCTATGCCTTCCCTGGCCTTGGAGAGCAGGGGATTTGCCTTGACTCCGGAGAGCTCCGCATAGTCGATGCCGTCGGCTTCCAGAACGGAGCATACTCTGTCGAATGCCCCGGACTTCTTTACGCTGGATCCCCCGGTGACGATCAGTACGCGGTTCCTTCCGTATTTTCTGAGATATTCCGAGATATGCATCTCGGCTCCGCTGCCGAAGCAGACGTCTGTGGGCGAATGAAATGTGAACTGATGCATTTTCTTACCTTTCTACCTTAGCTGAAGAGACGGCAGTGTGCGTATAAGTGATTTGGGTATGTTTCCCGAGGCGGGATCATACACCTTGAGTACTTTTGCGAGCAGCTCCCGTTCCGTGCATATCACGAACGGGTCTATGCCGGCGCTGGCGGCGGTGTGCTCCAGCGTCCCGATGAAGACGTCGTAGTAATCGCCTTTGGAGGCTTTGACTCTGGAGGCGAGAGCGGGCAGCAGCTTCTCGTTGACGTTCCTGTCGGATACGGGGGCGCCTGTGGAGGCCCAGTATTCCTTAGTGAACCGGACCAGCAGCGAGTATGCCTCGCTCTCCGTCATCTGTCTGTCAATGTAGTAGTTTGTCCCGCTGAGCCCGTACATCATCTTCTTCGCGTCGAAGTATCCGAGTCTGAGGTTCCTTGCCGACAGTTCCGGGTCGAACTGCATGAGCCTGCCGATATCGGCTACCGGCTTTATAGTGTGGACCTCAACGCCGGGGATGTCGTATTTCTGTATCGGGCCTATGGAATTCAGCTCCACGGCGATTATGTCCCTGTATCCGTTGTCCGTCAGGGCGCTTATGGGCAGCCTGTTGTAGATGCCGCCGTCGAAATACCGCTTTCCTCCGAGCTTCTCGCTGCGGAACACGGGCAGGTATGCGGAAGCCAGCAGCATGTCATACAGCTCGCCCTCCGCGAGATCCTTTGCGCGCACCACCAGTTCCTTCATCTCGTCTATCATGAAGGTCACGATATAGAAGTCTATATCGGATTCCAGCACCGCCTTCTCGTCGATGGCCTGCTGCATCGTCGCCTTGAGAGGCGATATGTCGAAGCCGCGGTTCCTGAGGGTCTCGCTCAGAGTCCTGGCGGTATCCTTGAGGTCCATCTTGAGGAAGTCCATGCCAATGAGCTTCTTCATGACGGAGTCATCCACTTCCATGACCTGCGAGTAGGTCAGGTTCTCCCAGAAATGAATGGCGGTGTCCAGATCTCCCGCCGTGACGGCCGCGCCGTTGATCGCACCGACCGAAGTGCCGGACACAGCGCAGAATCCTATCCCTTCCTCATGGAGGGCCTTCCACGCTCCGATCTCGTATGCGCCGCGTCCGCCGCCGCCTTCCAGGGCGAGGGCGTACTTCTTTGTTCTGTCCAGTTTGAATTCCATTGCAAACCTCTTGAATCTGGATATAGATAATATATCATATTATTACTGAGTACCGGAAAGAGGAGCTGACGGGCAGTCAGTTGCCAAATGCCTTTCCATAGTAATATAATCATCAAAATGAGAATAATCCGTTAAGGGAACAGATATTCTGAGGAGGAAACTGATGGAAGAGAGACTTATCCGTATGATCCGTGACGTTTGCGCGACTGACGCGGAGATCACCAGAGACACCAACCTGACTTTTGACCTCGGGCTCAAGAGCATTGATCTTCTTGAGCTGGTCACCGACGTCGAGGATGAGTTCGGCATCGAAGTCACCGACGAAGCGGTCGAAGGGATCCATACCGTGGGAGAGCTCCTGGACTATATCGAGTCTCAGGTCTGACGGATAAGATACCTGCCGGGTCTGCCGGCAGAGCCTCTGAAAGCACGAACCGGCTGAAGGACAAAAGACCTCCGGCCGTTTTCTTTTGTCCCGGACAAAAAAACGTCTGAACTATTGCCCGCAGTCAGCGGTTTTTATGTTATAATTCCAACGTGGTTTTAGAAAACGATCCAAGGAGGCAAATCATGCCCGGCACTATTTCCAGAGGCGTTCGCGCGCCTATCATAAGAGAGGGCGACGACATCGTAAGCATCGTCGTGGACAGCGTCCTCAAAGCAGCTGAAGAACAGAACTTCTCACTGCAGGACAGGGATGTCGTAGCAGTCACGGAGGCAGTCGTCGCGAGAGCGGCGGGCAACTATGCCACCGTAGATGACATCGCTGCAGATGTGAAGAGAAAGATAGAGGGAGATACTGTGGGACTCGTGTTCCCCATATTCTCCAGAAACAGATTCGCGATCTGCCTGAGAGGCATCGCCAGGGGCGTCAAAAAAGTCGTGCTGCAGTTCAGCTATCCCTCCGATGAGGTGGGCAACCATCTGATCAGTGAGGACGAACTTGATGACAGCGGCGTCGATCCCTACACCGACGTGCTCACAGTGGATGAGTTCCACAGGCTTTTCGGGCATCCGACGCACCCCTTTACCGGAGTGGATTATATCCAGTACTATATGGACCTCGTCAGGGAGGAAGGCGCTGAGGTCGAACTGATCCTGGCGAACCGCCCGGAGGCGATCCTCAATTACACCGATCAGGTCATCTGCTGCGATACCCACACCAGAGAGAGGACCGGCAAGAGGATCAGGAAGGCCGGCGGAAAGAACGTTCTCACGCTCTGCGACATACTCAATGAGCCGGTGAACGGCAGCGGATACAACAGTGAGTACGGGCTCCTCGGGACCAATAAAGCCACAGAGACCAGTGTGAAGCTGTTCCCCAACAACGCGAAGGAAGTCGCCGACAAGGTCGCCGCAGCTCTCTATGAGAAGACCGGCAAAAAGGTCGAGGCGATGGTATACGGAGACGGAGCTTTCAAGGATCCCGTCGGAAAGATCTGGGAGCTCGCCGACCCCGTCGTCAGCCCCGGATTTACGGACGGACTGGCCGGAGTGCCCAACGAGCTGAAGCTGAAATATCTCGCGGACAATGATTTCGCGGACCTGTCCGGCGATGAGCTGGCGGACGCCATCCGCGGAGCCATATCCCAGAAGGACAAGGACCTCAAGGGACAGATGGTCTCGGAAGGCACCACCCCCAGAAGGCTGACAGATCTTATAGGATCTCTCTGCGACCTGACCTCCGGAAGCGGAGACAAGGGAACGCCGATAGTTCTGGTGCAGAACTACTTCTCAAACTATTCGGATTGATATCAGATATTATTGCTGCCCGGAAATATATCCGGGCAGTTTTTGTAATATAATAGGAAAAGAACAGATCACAAAACGTGAACGGAGTAATACATCATGATCCAGGAGAAAGTATTGGACGGGAACCTCGTGAGGATACCCGATGAATTCATGAAAAAGCTCAGGATCCAGAACGGGGACAAAGTGATCTTCACGGAGGATCCCAAAGGAAACATAGTCATCGCGAATTCTTCGCTTGACGTCCTGCCGACGCTGGAGTGCGGATTCTGGGATCTGGGGCCCAAGCTGGGACTCAGCGACGAGCGAGACATAGTCAGGTTCGTGAACGAATTCAGGAAGGGAAGACACCAATGAGAGTCATGATAGATACCACGGTGTTCCTGGCGGAATGCCTGCTCCCCACGCAGAAATATCCCAGGCTCATGAGGAAGATAGTTGCGGGACATAAGCTCGTGTTTTCGGAAGGACAGCTCGAGGAGATCCGCTCTCTGATGGCGGAATACTTCCCGAATGAATGCGATACCGTAGAACTGTTCCTCTCCAGATTCAGTTTCGAGACGGCAGAGTCTACTGAGGACAGGCAGGAAGGATATCCTTTCCTGAGCGATGCCCGCGCCGCAGGCGTCGACGCTGTCATAACACTTGATCCGGACATGGCGGGGACGGTGTCGGACGGCATCCGGTTCATGAGTCCCGACAGTTTTCTGAACGGAGACTGACAGTGGAGAAGAAAGAGAAGAAACAGGACAAAAAGCAGAAACAGAAGATAAAGCCCGACTGCGAGACCTGCCAGTACTATGACTTCGACGACGAGTACGGGGATTATGTCTGCAGCCAGATGCTGGACGAAGACGAGATGGTCAGAGTCATGGAGCACGGGGCCGCCGACTGTCCGTATTACAGGTACTATGACGAGTACATGATGGTACGCAGACAGAACTGAGAAAGCGCGGAGCGCATGCCGGAAGGCATGCGCTTTTCTGTGTCCGCAATGGGGGAAAAGTTGACAAAAACACCGCTCGCTGAAACCGCTAAATTGGACCCTTTCGCACTTCACAAAACACAGTGCTGACACTATAATTTAGTTGTATGGAAAATGGCGGAAAAGGCGCTGTTCCAAATGAAAAAATAAAAATAATTTTTGATAGGAGATTACCAAATGGCAACGTTCAACAAGAAGACCGTTGAAGATCTTGATGTAGCCGGCAAGAGAGTGCTTGTCCGCTGCGACTTCAATGTACCGCTTAAAGAGGGCGTCATCACCGATGATACACGTATCGTCGCCGCTCTCCCCACCATCAAGTACCTGCTTTCAAAGGGCGCCCGTGTGATCCTCTGCTCCCACCTCGGCAGACCCAAGGGAGAACCGAAGCCCGAGTTCACGCTCGCTCCCGTAGCCGCGCGCCTCACAGAGCTTCTCGGCCAGGAAGTCAAGTTCGCGGCCGATGACGAGGTCGTGGGACCCAACGCCAGAGCCGCTGTCGCCGCTATGAAGGACGGCGAAGCGATCCTGCTGGAGAACACCCGTTTCCGTCCCGAAGAGGAGAAGAACAAGGAGAACTTCTCGGAAGAGCTCGGATCTCTCTGCGATCTGTTCGTGAACGACGCGTTCGGAACCGCCCACAGAGCGCACTGCTCCACAGTCGGCGTAACGAATTATGTCTCCGAATCAGCTAACGGATATCTGATGGCCAAAGAAGTCGAGTTCCTCGGAAACGCCGTAGAGAATCCCGTACGTCCCTTCGTCTGCATCCTCGGCGGCGCAAAGGTCGCTGACAAGCTCGCGGTCATAGAGAACCTCCTCACAAAGGCCGACACCCTGATCATCGGCGGCGGAATGGCATACACCTTCCTCAAGGCCCAGGGTTATGAAGTAGGAACATCCCTGCTCGACGAGAGCAAGGTGGATTTCTGCAAAGAGATGCTGGAACGCGCAGAGAAGAACGGCGTCAAGCTGCTCCTCCCCGTGGACACAGTCGTGACCAAGGAATTCCCGGATCCCATCGACGCTCCTGTTGAGACGGAAGTATACCTCAGCACAGAGCTTCCGGCAGACAAGATGGGCATGGATATCGGACCCAAGACCCGCGAGGTCTATGCAGAGGCTATCAAAAACGCGAAGACCGTTGTCTGGAACGGACCTATGGGCGTGTTCGAGAACCCCCAGCTTGCTGAAGGCACTAAGGCTGTCGCGCGCGCGATCGCCGAGACCGACTGCATCTCCGTGATCGGCGGCGGCGACTCCGCAACGGCAGTCAACTCCCTCGGCTTTGCCGACAAGATCACACACATCAGCACCGGCGGCGGCGCTTCCCTCGAATTCCTCGAAGGCAAGGGACTTCCCGGCATCGATGCAATGACTGATAAAGACTGATTATCGAAAGGGTACTGATAATGAATAAAGCTAAGAGAAACGCGGTCATCGCGGGCAACTGGAAGATGAACAAGACTGCCAGTGAGGCAAGAGAGCTCATCGACGGGCTCCTTCCCCTGGTAAAGGAGGCAGGATGCACCGTCATCATCGGTGTTCCTTTCACCGATATCCATGTCGCAGTCGAGATGACAAAGGGCAGCAACGTCCACGTAGCAGCCCAGAACTGCCACTTCGAAGCCAGCGGCGCGTTCACCGGCGAGGTGTCTGCCCCGATGCTCAAGGAAGAGGGAGTCGAGTATGTCATCCTCGGACACAGCGAGCGCCGTCAGTATTTCGCGGAGACGGACGAGACCGTCAACAAGCGCGCCAGAGCTGCTCTTGCCAACGGACTCAAGACCATCATCTGCGTCGGAGAGAGTCTTGATCAGCGCGAAGCCGGCGTGACGAAGGAATTCGTCTGCGGACAGGTCGTTGCGGCTCTTGAAGAGATGACTGCTGAGGATCTCAAGAACGTCATCATTGCCTATGAGCCTATCTGGGCCATCGGCACCGGCAAGACCGCTACCAAGGAGCAGGCTGCGGAAGTCTGCGGATTCATCCGTGAGACAGTCGCCGAGAAGTATGGCCAGGACGTCGCGGACGCCCTCACCATCCAGTACGGCGGATCCATGAACGCAAAGAACTGCGACGAGCTCCTCTCCATGGAGGACATCGACGGCGGACTCATCGGCGGCGCTTCCCTGAAACCTGCTGACTTCTCCGTCATCGTTGCGGCAGCCAGCAAATAAGAAAGGAATTCATTCTAAATGAATAAGAAACCGGTTCTTCTTGTTGTCATGGACGGAGTCGGCATCTCCAAGACAGGTTTGGGAGACGGAGTGACTCTGGCGAACACCCCGACTCTCGACCGCCTCAGGGCGGAGTGCCCCAATACCACGCTCAAGGCCCACGGAACAGCCGTCGGACTTCCTTCCGACGACGACATGGGAAACAGCGAGGTCGGACACAATGCTCTCGGATGCGGACAGATCTATTCACAAGGCGCCAAGCTCGTGAATGAGTCCATAGAGAACGGAACGATCTTCTCCTCCGACGCGTGGAAGGATGTCGTCGGTGTAAAGGGCACGGTCCACTTCCTCGGACTGCTGTCTGACGGAAACGTGCACTCCAACATCAGCCATCTGTTCGCGATGATGGAACGCGCGAAGGCGGACGGAGTGAAGAGAGTCAGGGTGCATATCCTCCTGGACGGAAGAGACGTGCCCGCCACCAGCGCTCTTACATATGTCGACGCCCTCGAAGCAAAGATCGCCGAACTGTCCGATGACGAGTTCGACGTCTGCATCGCCAGCGGCGGCGGACGCATGAAGGTCACCATGGACCGCTACAAGGCAGACTGGGGCATGGTAGAGACCGGCTGGAACACACACGTTCGCGGAATAGGCCGCGGATTTGCCTCCGCGAAGGAAGCCATCGAGACCTACCGCAAAGAACTTGATGTCATAGACCAGGATCTCCCCGCCTTCGTCATTACAGACGAGAACGGCCCTGTGGGAACGATAAATGACGGCGACGCCGTGGTTCTGTTCAACTTCAGGGGCGACAGAGCGCTGGAGATCAGCATGGCATTCGACGACGAGGTGTTCGACGCATTCGACCGCGAGCCCCGTCCCGATGTGGTCTATGCGGGAATGCTTCAGTATGACGGAGACCTAAAGCTCCCGAAGCGCTTCCTGGTGAACCCGCCTCAGATCCGCAACACCCTGAGCGAACTGCTGATCGAGAACGGACTGCGTCAGTACGCCATCAGCGAGACTCAGAAGTACGGACATGTGACATATTTCTGGAACGGAAACAAGACCGGAAAGTTCAGCGAGGAGCTGGAGGATTACAAGGAGATACCCTCCGACAACGTCAGCTTCGACGAAAGACCCTGGATGAAGTGCGCGGATATCACCGATGATCTCATCGATGTGATAAAGAGCAAAAAATATGATTTCATCAGATGCAACTTCCCCAACGGGGACATGGTCGGACACACGGGCAATCTGGACGCTGTCATCACCTCCATGAGCGCGCTCGACCTGATGCTCGCAAGACTTGTGAAGGTCTGTGAAGAGGAAGGCGTGACGCTCATCATCACCGCGGACCACGGCAATGCCGATGAGATGCTGGAGAAGAACAAGAAGGGTGAGATCCAGGTAAGGACCGCTCACTCCCTCAACCCGGTCCCGTTCATAATCGTTGATAAGGAAAGAGACATCAAATTCGGGGAAGGCCCCTACGGACTTGCGAACGTAGCTCCTACGGTCGCCGATCTGTTCGAGATCAAAGCACCTGACTGCTGGGAAGACAGCATGCTGGTGAAATAGGGAATTCCCGTATTATCGCTGAAAGGAGAGACGATATGGCGAGAGGTTTGGAAAAGGCAGCTGCTCTGCTGGGATTTGCTGCCGGCACCGTGTTCTTTCTCAAAGAGA
Source organism: Oscillospiraceae bacterium (assembly GCA_017548485.1). Lineage (GTDB taxonomy): Bacteria > Bacillota > Clostridia > Oscillospirales > Ruminococcaceae > RUG11783. The sequence goes on from JAFYZY010000028.1 coordinate 9,769, forward strand.
TGGGATTCCTCAAGTTCAGCACCGACAAGACCGAAGAAGGCAAAAGAACCTTCACTGTCGAGTTTGACAGCGAGAGAGCGAAGAAGGAACTGAGCAAGGCGGTCGGCGAGGTCAAGGAAGAGGCAGAGGATCTCTTTGAAGAGATGGATCCGGAGGACGAGGACGAGATATCGAGAGATATCGCTGAAGCACTGAAGGATCTTGATCCGGACGGCGACGGAAAGTTCTGATATAAGACGATACGGGAGGAAGGCGCAGGACTTTCCTCCCGGTTCTTTTTTGAATTAGGGTTTGACAATACCGGACACTGATGATAGAATAGTGTTCCCAAGGATATCGCGGAGTGGAGCAGTTGGTAGCTCGCCAGGCTCATAACCTGGAGGTCGTAGGTTCAAGTCCTTCCTCCGCAACCATCGCTGAAAACCGCCTGAATAAAGGGATTTCCCGAGTTCAGGCGGTTTTTTGTGCTCTAAAAGACGTCGGAAATTAGTTTTTATCATCTTCAGTTGTTTTCCTGTGGAGGATTAATTGTTTGGTCGTTTTCCAGCTGCATATCAAAACGCTTTTTGATATGCGAACTATTGTTCTAAATCTGAAGGAAACGAACATACTGCTCTTGATCAAAGCACAGGTGTTGGGCCTGCTGATTCGAAGGATCTGTTGTAGCTGCTTTAAAGTATATTATCGATTCTCAGTTTCTGGGATTGAATGCTGACATGTTTTCCAATACTCTGTAAGCAAGAACAGCTACATAGTGTTAATTAGACCACAATAACAGGAGATCTGCCATGAATCCGGTAAGAGTTGGAGAGCAAATAGCAACTCAAAGAAAAAAGCTGAATATGACCCAAACACAACTTGCAGAGATGCTGCATGTTTCTAATAAATCTGTCTCCCGCTGGGAAAACGGGACAACTATGCCGGATATATCTTTGCTCATACCTCTTTCTGAGATCCTTCAGGTTTCTCTCAATGATTTGTTAGGCGCGGAAGTTGAAGAATCCGTTAATGAGGAACTGCTCAAAGATACTGTACGGATGTCTGCCGATCAAGTTGAGAAACAAAAGGCTGTCAGCAACAAAATGATCGTTAATCTAATGGTATCCGGCCTGATAGTTTTTACACTTGTGCCTTGGTGCATTGATCCGAAATCTTCGATAAATCTTATGAGAATTGATCCTCCAGGGTTCTATGTTCTTTTAGCTGAGATGGCAGGGTACTGCATTCTTGTTAATTTGCTGAATCAGAAAGACAGAACTGTCAATCTTATAAGCTATATTCCTCTGATACTAAATGTGTATATATTGATAAAAGATCTGCTCACTGTTATCCAAAAGACTGTTTCTATGGAACCACGGATGACGCTGATGCCGGTCGTTTCCTGTGTTTACGCCTGTGCCATGATTGTTGTACACTACATTTTCTTGACTGAGAGCAGTTTAAAAACTGAGATTATGGAATCGATAAGACGAATAAATCCGGAGAACGGGAATGTGCTACTGTTTCTGATTTCTGTCACTACTATTGTGTTTGTTACCTTTGTGCCGGCAATCAATTATTCAGGCGTGAGTTACAGAACGCTTTTAGAATCATTTGTTGAAAGAGAACCTGAATGGATTGGGAACCATCAAGGCAAGGATTATTATAATGGGGTAATAATGACATACGGATATGTGAGCCTGAGCTTGTGTCCGATTCTCTGCCTGTGGGCCAAGTTAAGAAACAGGATCATTTTCGTTCTGACGAATCTTTGCCTTGTACATGTCTTTGCGAGCATTATCAATTATCCTATCCGCTTTAAGGAATTGCCTCAAAGCTGGCTGACCTCGGAATATGTGTTTACATGCCTGCTGCCAATCACTGCTATTCTTCTTTTGAACTTCATTTACTTTAGGCAGACATTTATGTCAGCGGAGAAGGGAAAGATGAACAGGACTGATCAAGGAATACTATTATTGTATTTGATTATATTTATAGTGCTGTTTTCGTATGTTTTCTTAGCCGTACCATTTGGTCCGCATCTTGCCAATAATCAGGGAGAGTGGTTCTTGATGATGTTCATGACGGTGCTAGCTATTGTGACTTGTATTCATATGGTGTTGGTAAGGAAAGCAACCCCAAATTGAACTGCTTGTATCGAACTCAGATGACATAATCTGCCTTTCAAGGCAATCTATTAAAATCATTCCGTTGTTTCACTATTAGTCATCGGCATCTCTGTTCGCCAAATGCAGTGTAAACACAGCCAAGAACAAGAATGATTCCCTGCTGTGAGTGACTGTAACCGGG
>JAFYZY010000029.1 GCA_017548485.1 Oscillospiraceae bacterium
CGCCTTCAGAACAGCGATGTTCCCGCAGCGTTCAGAGGGCTTCCGATAAGACTGTTGTATCTTTCTGCTCTGGCTGTGGCATTTTATGCCCTTACGGGTCACAGCCTGTCTCCGCTTCTGTAGTTTATATTGGACAGATCACATGCCCTGAACGGCTTGTTCTTTTTTCTTGACACGTTATAAACCGGGAGATATAATCTCTAATGCTCAATAGATGCGTCATTAGCTCAGCTGGATAGAGCGTCTGACTACGGATCAGAAGGTCGGGGATTCGAATTCTCCATGGCGCACCAAAAACCGTCTGCGTCTCGATCTGACTCAGACGGTTTTCGTTTGTTCTCAATTGCTGGAGGCTGCCGCGGTAATGTCAACGGTAATAGAACAGCAGATTATCTGCGTATTCCGTGCGTATTCGTCAGTACTTGTTTCCAGCAAGAAGTACTTTTCTGTACTTGCAGGCTTTCGCGTATAGCTGATCCGGGTGCAGGCATTCACCGCGTATTGAGCATGTGTACTGCCGGCTGCAGCACTCAAACGGTTCAGCAACAGTTTCAAATATGCTGAACTCATACTCAAGGATATCTGCAGCATACAGAGCAATCAGTCTTACAGCATCTGCGCTGACTGTATAATCGAACCTGTGCCATCCACAGGGATGAGAAGAGCTTTCGGCGGATCCTTTAGGAGAGCCAGAATGCCGGAATGAAGATTCTCTGACAAGCACAGAACAGAGATCTTCGGCAGACACGGACATGCAGAGGATCTCGACCGCGTCATCGCCTTCGTCTCCGCTGATGACCAGCGAGGCAGTTCTGTCTGGTTCAGTTTCTTTCAAAGAATAGGCACGTTCCGGAATGCCGACGCGCCTGGCGCGTATCTCAAGTTTTTCCCTGACTGCCGAAGTCAGGTCAGAAAGAAGGATATGGTCCATAAGTCCCTCCGATTAATCAGTATACGTATATAATACACTACCTAAAGATAATGTTCCCATTTAGGGAGCAAAAGATCCAGGCGCGGATACCGGAGAATTATATACAGGAGCAGAACAGTGTGAACCGATTGACGTGATATCGACTCATGTCTATGCTGGATACAAGAAACAACAACGGCACACAAAAGTCACACAATGGAGGAACAGATGAGAAAGGTCACTTATTTTTATATCAGGACATGCCCATACTGCAGACACGCCAACAGGGCGATAGAAGAACTGATGGCGGAGGACGAGTCGTACAGGGACATCGAGATCGACAGGATCTGCGAAGAAGAGAACCCGGATATAGTCAGGAACTACGACTACTATTACGTTCCGTGCATGTACATCGGAGAAGAAAAAGTGTACGAAGCGGATCCCTCCCAGGGATACGATGAGATCAGGAAAGAAGTTAAGAGGGTAATGGATCTTGCCCTGCGGGATTAGAAGTCAGTTGTTTTGCTTGAAAAGGTATTATATAATTGCTAGTACATCGCTTTAAACTGCAAAAGGAGAAGGGAAAAGAATGTATAGACTTTGGGAGGCTCTTAAGGAAGCCAAGAAGATGAAATGGGTGGATCTCACCCACATGATGAACAACGACAGCCCGTTCTGGAGCGGCATACCGGAAGGCTCCGTTGAACTGAGCAAGACTGTATTCGACTGGGGCAACCCCATGCTGGAGTGCCTGATCCAGACCTTCAAGTTTCCGGGACAGTTCGGAACGCATATCGACTTCCCCGGACACTTCATCAAGGACGCTCCGCTCTCCGAGTCCTTCGGAGTCAAGGACGGTGCATTCCCGCTCTGCGTGGTCGACGTATCCAAGAAGGTAAAAGAATGCCCGACCTACGTCGTGACGCCCGATGATATCAAGGAGTATGAAGCCAAATACGGCGACATCCCGGACGGAGCTTTCGTGGCTATCCGCACAGACTGGTCAAAGAACTGGCCGGATATGGACGCACTTTCCGGAATTGCCGAGGACGGCAGCGAGAACTTCCCGGGCTGGTCCCTAGATGCTCTCAAATACATCTATGAGTTCAGGAACGCGGCAGCCAACGGACACGAAGCCCTCGACACCGACGCGTCCGTCGAGACAGCCAAAGCGGGAGACCTGGCCTGCGAGCGCTATGTGCTGCAGCAGGGCAAACTGCAGGTCGAAGTCATGTGCAACCTCGACCAGGTGCCGGCAGCCGGCGCTGTGGCATTCGTTGCATGGCCTAATTTCGAAGGCGCGACCGGACTGCCTGTCAGGATGTGGGCTATCTGCGAAGAATGAATCATCTCATGATATGAGCAAGGGCTCTGCAGACCACTGCAGAGCCCTTTTAGCATGCTTTTTTCAGGGTCAGCTGCTTATCGCGAACAGGATTTCGGGAAGCAGCTGTTTCTTCCGGCTCATAACGCCGGGCATATCATAGATGAGTTTTTCAATACTGCGGTATGACAGCTTTTTGTTTGCTTTGTAGTCGGTGCACAGCAGAACGCTGTGTTCGTTAAGCACGTTCGTTATCATCAGGACGGCCCAGTCGAGACCGTTCTTGACACGGACCGTCTCCAAGGCATCCAGATAGGCGGCGCTGTACTCGCCGAGATCGTCCAGAGTGGTGACTTCGCACTGGCCGATCCCCACCTTTACGCCCTTCTCCGAGTAGGTCTTGAAGTCGGAAGTGACCGCAGTCCCGGGATCTCTTGTCTTGAGTCCCTCAGTGTTGCTGAACATCGCCAGGCCGAACTCCTCCGTCACTGCTCCGCAGATATCAGCCAGCGCATCAGCTGCTTCCGCATCGATACTGGTGGTCGTGGGGCTCTTCAGTATGAGGGTATCTGCAATGATGCCAGTGAGCAGTAGCTTAGCGGTATCGGGATCCGGGACAATCCCGCTGCGGCGGAAGAGCTGGTAAACGATGGTGCAGGTGCTCCCGAGAGGCTCCGCATCGATAAATATCGGAAGATCCGTGCGAACTGCGTCAAGGCGGTGATGGTCTATTATCTCAACGACTGACGCGGTCTCGATCCCGCGGATGCTCTGTCCGGGCTCGTTGTGGTCCACCAGGATGACCTTGTGGCGCGGGGTGTCGAGGAAGCATCTTCTGGTGACATATCCGGCATATCCGTTCTCGTCGAACACGGCGATGCCGCGTTTGGAGGAGGAATAGAATACAGACTTCGCGTCCTCGAAGAGGTCATCCGTGCTGAAAGGATCGGCCTGATCCCGCATAAGTTCTCTTACGGAAGGGATCCTGGTCACAGAACCTTCTTCCGACAGATGCAGAAGCATCCAGGCGGCTATGTCGTCGACGGTGACGAGCCCCGCAAACTCATCCCCGTCAAATACCGGGGTGGCAGAAGGGTTGTGCACGTTATACGAATCGGCGAGGTCGCTCAGAGATCCCGAGACATCCACTTTTTCCGCGGATCTGAGCATAACGTCGCTGACTTTCGGGTATATATCGCGTTTGTACGGAGGAGGAGTGATGTCCAGTGAGGCGAGTATGCGCTTCGCGCTCTCGCTCAGATGCCCGGGACGCACGGGGACATATGTGTTTTCGGGATCGGTCATATTTTTGAGCACGGCATAGGCTGCGGCGCTGCAGACGCTGTCCAGGTCGGGGTTCCTGTGACCGGTGATGTATATATTGCTCATCTCGTTCTCCTTTTCTCGGATTCAGTACCGTTTCATTGCTGCGAGGAGTTTTTCGTACACAGGTATTATCTGTGCTTCTTCTGTTTCTGCCATGATCTGGGCTTCTGTTCTCCATCCAACGGCGGAGTTCTCATCTTCCTTGACCTTAAGAGGAAGGAGAGGATCCGCTTCAAAGAGATATGTCAGATTGAAGTGCAGATGAGGGGATACGATCTCACCGTTCTTTATATGGGCGCTTACATTGAGGACCTCCAGGGAGACCGGCCCTTTGCAGAGGAACCTGAGGCGGTCTATGCCGGTCTCTTCGACGGCTTCCCTGAAAGCGACCGCGGCGAGATCGCCGTCGCCGTCGGCATGACCTCCGAGCCATGCCCAGGATCTGTAGATGTTGTGATATGCCATGAGCACGCTGCTGCGGGAAGGATCTGTGACCCACGCTGAGGCGGTGAAATGCGCCGCCGGATCATCTCTGGTCAGAGCATCTCTGCCGCTGTCCAGATAATTCAGTATCAGTCTCCTGTCAGCGGCTTCTCTTTCGGTGTTGGGGCTGTATCCGTATACCGTCTGCCGGACAGTGTCTTTCTGATCTGGCATCTTCTGATCCTCCGAAACGGCGTTCTTTATATCAATTATACCAAATCGCTCCGGTGTGTTTGACTGATGTATCAGGCAGGACATACAATTATTACAGAAGAAAAAGACACGCGTTTGATACCAGAAGGAGAAAAGAATTGATCACAAGAACATTTGAAGACCTTACTTTTCCCATGTTCGGATTCGGACTCATGAGGCTTCCGAACAAAGAGAACGGTGAACTGGACTGGGAGAAGTCCGTTGATCTAGTAAGATACGGGTATGAAAAAGGTATCCGTTATTTCGACACCGCGTGGCCGTATCTCGGAGGCAATTCCGAGAGGATAGCCGGAGAGGCTCTGTCCGTGTTCCCGAGAGAAAGCTATCTGCTGGCCACGAAGTTCCCCGGGCACAGGGTGCCTGCGGGTACGAAACCTGCCGAGATCTTTGAGCAGCAGCTTGAAAAGTGCAAGACGGATTACTTTGATTTCTATCTGCTCCACAACGTCAGCGAAGCCTCGATGGCTATCTATGACAACCAGGAGATCATCGATTATTTCCTCGAGCAGAAGAGACTCGGAAAAATCAGGCATCTCGGGTTCTCCTGCCATGCGAGAAAAGAGAATCTGGAAGCGTTCCTCGACAGACATCCCGGTGTGTTCGAGTTCTGCCAGATCCAGCTCAACTATCTGGACTGGACGCTGCAGAATGCCAAGGGCAAATATGAACTGCTCACAGAAAGAGGACTGGGCGTGTGGGTAATGGAGCCTGTAAGAGGCGGAAAGCTCCAAAATCTCCCGGATGAACTCGGTGCGAAGCTCAAGGAGCTCAGACCCGATGACAGCTATTCCGCATGGGCGTTCAGGTTCCTGCAGGCGCTGCCCAACGTGAGGATCATCCTCAGCGGAATGAACGAGTTCTGGCACATCGATGAGAACGTGGCCACGTTCAGCGACGGCGAACTGCTCTCAGAGGAGGAGACGGAAGCGCTGCTGCAGGTAGCCGAGGCGCTCAAGGACTCCGTGCCCTGCACAGCCTGCAGGTACTGCTGCGACGGCTGCCCGATGGAGCTCGATATCCCGCTCCTCATCAGCATCTACAACGAGCTGAAATTCGGCGGAGGAATGACGGCCACAAACCAGATCAAGATGCTGCCGGAAGACAAGCTCCCGTCCAACTGCATAGGATGCGGCCAGTGTACCAACGCCTGCCCGCAGAATATAGACGTACCTTCCGTGATGAGCGACTTCGCTCAGCGGATAAGCACTATAAGATAGTTTCAGGAGGAACACACATGCAGAGAGTTCATGATTTTCTGAAAGAAGCAAAGACCTATTATCTCGCCACGGTGGAAGGCGACCAGCCCAGAGTCAGGCCGTTCGGCACCATCACGATCTTCGAGGGCAAACTCTATTTCCAGACCGGCCTTATCAAGAAAGTCGCCAAGCAGCTGGAAGAGAACCCCAAATTCGAGATCTGCGCCATGAAGGGCGGAGAGTGGATACGCGTAACCGGAGAGGCCGTCCTCGATGAGAGGATAGAGGCCCAGCAGCATATGCTGGACGAGAATCCCGGACTGCAGAGGATGTATAAAGCCGGAGACGGCAACACCGCTGTATACTGGATCAAGAACGGAGTCGCCGTGATCAGCTCCTATACCGCCGACCCCGTGACCATAGAATTCTGAAAAAAACACCGGTAATATGCAAGGAGGACCGCGGAAGCGGTCCTCCTGTCTTTTTTCAGATCTTTTCCCACGGCATATCCTGATTCGTGAAGTGTCCGTACGAGGAAATGGAGGAGAATCTCACGCTGTACAGGTCCAGGAATGAGATGATCCCTGCAGGTGTGAGATCGAAGTTGCTGAGGCATTCATCCGCCATGGCGGCATTCCACTTTCTGTCAGCCATCACGGCTACGGAGATCGGGTCTCTCATTCCGATGGCATACGAGAGCTGGACCTCCGCTTCTTTGAGACCGTACTTTTTGAGGAGATATTTGGCGAGGTATCTCGCCATGTAAGCGGCGGTCCTGTCCACCTTAGTGGGATCCTTCCCGGAGAACGCGCCTCCTCCGTGACGGCCGCCTCCGCCGTATGTGTCGCAGATGATCTTTCGTCCCGTGACACCGGCGTCCCCGAAACTGCCGCCTATCACGAAGCGGCCGGTCGGATTGCACAGCTTTCTGAAACCGCCGGGCAGTCCGTACCTCTCCGCGGTCTGATCCATGATATGTCCCGTGATCCCGCGGACTCCTTCCGTGCTGAGATCTTCCGAATGCTGTGTGGAGATCAGGAAGGTGTCGATTGAAGGAACGCCGTCATCTCCGAACCTGATGGTCACCTGTGACTTGGCGTCGGCGCCGAGCATAGGATGCCTGAGATCTCTGAGAGAGCGGAGGGCGTCGGTGGCGAGCATATAGGACAGCGGCAGGCATTCCGGAGTCTCGTCGCAGGCATACCCGAACATGATGCCCTGATCTCCTGCGCCTCCGGTGTCCACGCCCATCGCTATGTCGGGACTCTGGCGGAAGATCAGGTCTTCCAGCCGGAAGTCATAATCAAGGCCGATCTTTTCAAGCGCGCGGGATACCGTCAGGCGCTTGTCTATCTCTGCCGAGCTGGTGACTTCTCCTGCGAGCACTATATGTTCGTTCTTTATCAGGACCTCGACCGCGACGCGGCTTTTAGGGTCTTTTTCAAGATTTGCGTCGAGGATGGTGTCAGCGATGAGATCGCAGACTTTGTCGGGGTGTCCGCAGGACACCTGTTCGCTGGTGAACAGTCTCATTTTTTTCCTCCGTTTCACCAAAAGAAAAGCCCGTCTATGACGGGCTGATAAACACTGATACCCATCATACAAGCTTTGGCACCTTACCGTAAAGGCAGGTTGCCGTGCGGTCTCAGGGCTTGTCCCTCGCGCACTCTCTATAGGTGATGTTTCATATTCATTTTTATGCACCGGTGATGATGCTGAAGTTATTCTATCAGAACTGCGGCAGAAATCAATGCGTTTTTCCGTGAGAACAGTGTCTGTAACGGATGTTTTTCTTTCCGTTTTCAGCGGATATTCTCACAATCTTCACATTCGGCCGATATACTGACAGCATCAGAAGGGAAAGGAGATATCTTGATGCAGACCGTTCGCACACAGGGCAGAGATGCCGCGCAGAAGAATTTCGAGCGGAAAGAAAAGAAGTATCTCCTGTCGGCCGGACAGTATGACGCTCTGTTCGGCGTCCTGAAAGACAGGCTCCGGGAAGACGGGTACGGCAGGACCGTGATATTGAGCCTCTACTACGACAACGGCAGCTATGACCTGCTCGGAAGATCCGCGGACAGACCGATGTACAAGGAGAAGTTCAGGATCAGGAGCTACGGGGTGCCCGCTGAAGGTTCAGCAGTATTCGCGGAGATAAAGAAGAAGTTCGACGGCGTCGTCTACAAGAGACGCGTACAGGGGACATACCGGGAGATACTGGACATGCTGGAAGGGAACATCCTTCCCGGCAGGGATGTACAGATCCAGAAGGAGATCCTGTGGATGAAGGACCGCTATGACCTTGCTCCAGCAGCCTTCATTGCGTATGACAGGACCGCGTATACGAGTCCTTCCGATCCCGGATTCAGGCTCACGGTGGATTCCGATATAAGATACAGACTTACCGATCTCGATCTGAGAAAAGGCGATCAGGGTATCCCGCTGCGCGGGCCGGGCTTCCGGATAATGGAGATCAAGACGGAAGGCAACATGCCGCTGTGGCTCACACAGATACTTTCAAGGGAAAAGATCTATTCCGGTTCCTTCAGCAAGATAGGGACCTGCTATAAAGAAGTGATAGTTCCCGCGCTAAGGGCGGAAGGGAACGGATACAGGAGGATTCAGGATGTTTAACAGTATTTTTTCAGGGGGCGTGACAGTGGTCAGCATCCTCATAATGCTGGTCTCCGCAGCGGCGCTGGGAGTTCTCAACTCTCTTGTGTTCTCGTTCAGGACGGTCCAGTCAAAGAGCTTCGCTGTGATGCTCACGCTGCTTCCCATGGTCTCGGCGGTGATCATTTTCACCGTCAACGACAACCTAGGTGTGGGAGTGGCCGTCGCAGGCGCATTCACCCTGGTCAGGTTCCGTTCGGTCGCCGGAAACGGCAGGGAGATGCTGGCCATCTTCGCATCGATGGCCATAGGCATGCTGCTGGGCATGGGATACATCGCTTTCGCGGTCGTGATGTTCTTCGCGGTCGCAGCGCTGTTCCTTATCGTGACGGCGACGGGCTTCGGTGAGAGACATGAAGCGAGGACCCTGAAGATCCGCGTCCCGGAGGACCTGGATTACGACGGGCTGTTCGACGACATTCTCGATAAGTTTACTTCGATGCATCAGCTCGAGAAAGTGCGTACCGCTAACATGGGCACGGTATATGAACTTACCTATTCCGTCACCATGAAGGACCTCGCGAGATCCAAGCAGATGATCGACGAGATAAGGGTGAGAAACGGCAACCTCAACGTCAGCATCGGTTCCTACGGAGAACATGAGAGCATCTGACGCGGGAGAAGCAGATGAGAACAGGAAGGATAATAGGAATATTCGCACTGATCCTGATCCTTGCCGCAGGAGCAGTCTATACGGTGCTGTTCGGAAAGCCGCTTGAGAAAACAGAAGAACCGGGAGGGACGCAGTCCACGGTAATCACGGAACCGGACAGCAGCGACAGTAACACTCAGATAGTCCTCAACGGGAACTCAGCAAAGGTGACCGGAAGAGGAGCATCGGCGAGCGGAAACACGGTGACCATTACAGGCTCCGGCACATACAGCATATCCGGGACCCTGACGAACGGACAGATAATCGTTGACATAGATGACGACGGCACGACAGTGCTTCTGCTGCAGGGAGCGTCAGTGACGAATCAGTCCGATGCTGCGCTCTATGTCAAAAACAACCACGGGCTGCTCATCTATCTGCAGGAAGGCACTGTCAACAGCTTTACCAGCGGGAACGAGACAGCGATAAATGCATGGGCATCCGACAGTTCCGCGACGGGCGGAGCGGTCATGCTCAGCGATGACGCAGTCATAAGCGGCAGCGGGACCCTCGAAGTTTACGGATATATAAACAACGGCATCCACTGCAGCAACGATCTCTCCATCGAATCCGGGATCATAAAGGTCACTGCAGTCAACAACGGTATAAAGGGAAAGGATTCCCTTACGGTCGACGGCGGGACCATAACCGTCAATTCCGGAGGAGACGGGCTCAAATCAGACGATGATACGGACGAGAGCACAGGAATACTCACTGTAAACGGCGGCACTATTGAGATCACGAGCTGCGATGAGGGGATCAAAGCCACGACACGGATCGTTCTGGCCGGAGGAGAGATCTCAATGAACTGCTCCGACGACGGAGTCAACTGCGACGGGGATATCCTGATAAACGGTTCAGCAGTGACGGTAGAGTGCTCTGACGATGGCGTACATGCGGACGGCAGTGTAACTATAGAATCGGGCACTGTGACTGTTATCAGATCCACGGAAGGAGTGGAAGGGAAGAACGTCACGGTGAACGGAGGGACGATCAGTATCACAGCGTCCGACGACGGGTTCAACTGCACGAACGGCGGCGGTTCCCAGTTCGGGTGGAGACCGGGTGGCGTCTATAGTTCCGGAGACCTGCCCTGCCTGACGATCAACGGCGGCACAGTGTATGTGAACGCACAGGGAGACGGGCTGGACTCCAACGGAGATCTGATCGTCAACGGAGGCTATGTGGTGATCGACGGCCCCACCGGGAATATGAACGGGTCGCTGGATTCCGGCACCGAGAGCGGAGGGACCATACTGGTCAACGGAGGCACGCTTCTCTCGATAGGCTCCAACGGTATGGTGGAAGTTCCGGAGGACGGCAGCAGCCAGATCACATTCGCATACAACGCAAGCTTCAGCGCGGACACGGCGATCAGGATACTGGACAGCAGAGGAAACGTGCTCATTGAGCACACGGCCGCAAAGAGCGGCGGAAACATCATATTCTCATCTCCTGAACTGGAGATGAACGAAGAATATGTCCTTCAGGTCGGTGACAGCACGTATGATATAATCATTACGGAAACAGTAACGACATACGGACAGATGGGAGGCTTCGGAGGCGGACCCGGAGGGTTCGGAGGAGGCCAAGGCGGCTTTGGCGGCGGTCCGGGAGGATTCGGCGGCGGTCCGGGAGGTTCCGGTGGCGGACCCGGCGGATTCGGCGGTCCCGGAGGACCGTGATTCCGTGATATATCTTCCGTCTTCCGATCAAAGGAACAGTAACCATGAAGATAATAATCTGCGTAGACGAGAACCTCGGATATTCCTTCAATAAAAGAAGGCAGTCAAGAGACAAGACGATGCGCGAGCATATGCTCGGTGTCCTCCGCAAGGAGGACGCCGGGCTTTTCGTTAACGCCTATACGGCGAGGTCGCTGGAGAGCGACGGACTTCTGACCGAAGCGGTGACCGTTGTCGATGAGGCGGACGGCCGGGAGGACGGATTCCTCAGGGCCGCGGAAGAAGCAGGCGGATGGGCTTTCGTGGAGAACACTGACATAACGGGCTGGCTCGACAGGATAGACGAGATGATCGTTTATCACTGGAACAGGCTGTATCTTTCTGATCTGAGCATTCCGGAAAGCTTCATGAAGAGCTTCAGGACCGTCACTAAGGAGCTGTTCCGCGGGACATCCCATGACAGCATGCATTACACTCGGATGGTAAAGATCAGGCGCAGGACCAGCAGAAGGAAAAAGAACGTCAGAGAAAGCTGAGGCGGAGGAAACAGATGGTCAGGAACAAGATCATATCGATAATAAGCGCAGCTTTGGTGCTTCTGTCGCTGGTCGCTGTCCTCGTCTTCAGGACGCTCCCCCCGGCAGACACGGAACCGGATATACCTGAGGGACCGGAGATCGTTATACCGGTAGATCCTGGGAAACCGGATGACCCGGACGGACCGGAGGATCCGGTCGAACCGCAGACCGTGATACCGGAGTCCGCCGGAGCAGCGGAGGGCAACGGCAGCGGACCCGCGCCTCAGGCTCCGGAACTGACGTGGCTGGAAGGACTGGAAATTCCGGAGTATTCCGGGAAGGCATATATCCCGATAAACGGAAACGTACCCTTCTTCGCTACGGATGCGATAGCGCCGGTCTCATATGAGATCTATTACGAACTGGACAGCCTCGGAAGATGCACCCTCGCGGACGCCGTTGTGGGACAGGACATCATGGCCGACGGGAAGAGGGGAAGCATCAGCGAGATTAAGCCCACCGGATGGCATACCGAGAGATACTCCTTTGTGGACGGGGAGGCTCTGTATAACAGATGCCATCTTATCGCCCATTACCTGACGGGGGAGAACGCTAACCCCCGCAATCTCGTGACCGGGACCCGCTACATGAACACAGCGGGGATGAACGCCCTTGAGAACATGGTCGGCGACTATATCAAGGAGACGGGCAACCATGTGAGATACAGAGTCACACCGGTCTGGACAGGAGACAACCTCATATGCGACGGTCTCCTCGTGGAGGCATGGAGCGTGGAGGACGGCGGAGAGGACATCTGTTTCTGCATCTATGCGTACAACGTGCAGCCCGGTATAGTCATAGACTATCTGACGGGTGACAACTACGCGGTGGACGGAGAGAAGCCCAAGGATCAGAACTCCGAGCCGTCGTACGCGAAGTACCTGCTGGATGAGGATGTGACCGGCACATATGTGCTGAACACGAAAAAGAAGAAGTTCCACCGGCCCGACTGTCAGGGAGTTAAGGATATCGCTCCGGAGAACAGAGAGGAGTACACCGGCAGCAGGAACGAGCTGGTGGAGGAGGGATATGTCCCCTGCGGCGGATGCAACCCCTGAAAGAACACATTGAACAGCAGCACCCGGCACAATGGTATGTGCCGGGTGCATTCTTTATACGATGTAATGTATAATATACGAAATCAACAAGGAGAGTTTTATCATGGCGGAGAAAAAGAAGAAAGGACTGATCGGCTTCCTGGAAAAGCTCGGATTCATGGGCTATTCGGCGTCCACGAATATCGTGTTCAATTTCAAGAGCACATATTACAAGTATTTCCTGACGAGCGTTCTGCTCATAGATCCTCTCGCGGTATCCAACATGGTGCTGATCGGGACTATCTGGGATATCGTCAACGATCCTCTTATCGGAGTATGGGCAAACAACGTTCACTTCAAGTCGGGAGAAAAAGTCAGGCCGTGGCTGCTGTGGGTGGCGCTTCCTTATGCGCTGGGATTCGTTTTCCTGTTCTGCGATTTCGGCGTCAGCGAGAAATGGGACATCATTTTGGGTCTTGTGATCTTCTTCTTTTATGAGATCGCGAACACCTTCCGGGGCATCCCATACAATGGGATGGGAGGACTTGCCTCCGGGCTTGACGAGGACAGGAAGGCAATAAACTCGTTCAGATCCCTCGGCGCCTGCATCGGCTCCGGCGTCGGCGCTGTCGCGGTCCCCATGATCGTAAAGATGTTCGGAGGACTCAGAGACCACAAGGTCATCAACTCCAGCGATGCCGGTGCGGTGTTCAAGGGCGCATGCTTCATGGGAGTGCTCATCGTGGCCGGCTGTCTGCTCCATTACTTCACTACCAGGGAGCGCATCAAGCAGACCAGTGAGAACGAGGAGGATCTGGGCATCATAGAGACATACAGGATGCTATTCAGGTGCAAGTCCTGGGTCAGGAACATGCTGTACGTCATGTTCTACGGCATCAGCACCTGCCTGATGACGTCGTCCATCACCTACTACTGCGCATACGTGCTCAATGACAGCACCAAATCCACGCCCATCATGGCTGCATATCTCGTGTTCTCGATCATCTTCTCGGTGATCACCCCAAAGATCGACAGTCTGCTCGGCAGAAAGAAGACGATGGCTCTCGCGGCGCTGATCCAGGTCGTAGGAAAGATCCCGTTCATCCTGAATCCCGGCAACGAGATCAACGCATATATCAATGCCATATCAGCCGGAATGGGCCTGACGATGACGTTCATAATGTTCAACGTCAACAGAAACAACATCTCCGATATAGTGGAGATCATAAACGGCAGGAGGCTCGACACCATGGTCTCCACAGGAGACAGTTTAGTGTCCAAGATCGCTGAGGCCGCCGTCGACAAACTGTTCCTGGTGGCTCTCGTCGCCGCCGGATTCAATGCCTCTCTTGCTGATCAGGGAGTGAACCAGAACGCGGCGACGCAGAATACCATCTGCGCTCTGCTCGGCTGGATCCCGGCGCTGGTGGCAGCTGCTCTGATGATCGTAGCTCTGACCATCGATACACAGAAGGAATACAATGAAGTCGCTCTTGCGGCAGGAAAGGAGACAGAAAAATGAATCCCCATGCGTTAATAACAGACCCTGAGCAGATCAGGACCGTAGAGACCATCAGACGTGTGGATGACGAGGGATACCTCTACCACATGGACTGCACCTACGACTATTACGATATTCCTCAGCAGTTCATGTCGATGTTCTATCCGGGCTGCTCAGCGTTCATCACGAGGAACCTGGAAGGCGACGTGCTGTACTGCAGGAACTACGACTACAGTCATTATCCCGCAAACCAGAAAAAGAACCTCAGGACCGGCATCAACGTCGTGATGGAATGCCGCAATCCAAATGCGAAATACCGCTCGCTGGGAGTGGCTGACGCGTTCTGGCTGGATTACAAGACCGGTTCTCTTTACAAGGGAACGGCGGATGACGGCAGTACAGATGTCTCTACTTTCGTTCTCTGTCCGTACATCAGCATGGACGGTATGAACGAGAAGGGACTTGCGATCTGCATCCTCGCGCTCTCGGTCGAGTGCGAATGGCAGGAGATCCCGTTCGACAGCTACAGAGAGAAGCTGGACGAGAACAAGACGAACTTCTTCTTTGAGGAGGCGGGAGAGGAGCCGAACCCGTATCTGAAGAGAGCCGGGCAGGGCTCAGTAGCAGTCAATGAGAAGGACGGAAAGGCATGGATCGCAAGCCAGAGATACATCCAGACCAAAAAGGAAGGCAAGCAGACTCTCCCGCACACCGTGATGATGAGGCACATTCTGGATAAATGCGCCACCACAGAAGAGGCAGTGGCCTTCGCGGGAATGTGCAATGTCATGGGGACGATGCCCGGAGCCGACTACCACATCTTCGTCGCGGACAAGAGCGGGGACGCCAGAGTACTCGAGTGGGTGGGAGACGACATGACGGTCACAAAGATCGATCACGTCACCAATCACTATGTCTCCAAGCACGACCCATTTGGGGACGAGTGCGGCAGGGACGAGTGCATCAAAGCCGGGCTGTTCAGGACAGCCAAGGCCGGGATGAGGGAGGACTTCCTTATGAACCTGCTGGGGCTGATCATCCAGGATCCCACGAACGGGACGGACAACGGAAAGACGCAGTACACCTGCATCTACAATCTCACAAAAGGGACTCTGAAGATCTTCTCATACGGAGATCTCTCAAGAAGTTGGGATTACAGCATCTGATCAAACACATGAAAAGATCCGGGAGGACTGTCTGTCCTTCCGGATCGTCTGTTATAGTGATTTCAGATAACGACCAGGCCGTATCTGCTGACAAGAGGTTCCAGTTCCTCCGCGCTGAGCGGTCCGGTGTAGGCGGCTCTTCCCTGAAAGACTCTGAGAGCGGTTTCCAGTACCGCGGGTTCGCTGCTGCGGAAGCACACAGGGTTTTTGAATCTCCACTGAACAGCCTCAAGCTCGAAGATATCGGCATCATCAAGATCTATGCCCATGATCTCGCCCTTTCCGAATCCGGCAGCATCAGCGCGCAGATCTTCTCCGCAAGGTATGAATCTTTCCGGTGCGGCTCCTATTCCCAGGAGGAAAACCTCTCTTTCGACCGAGAGGAAGATCTCATTGTGCTTGTCTTTTTCAGGCAGTTCTGCACTCTTGAGAACTGAAGCAAGAGCTCTGATGTGAGATGCGTCGGTGCCGCAGCATCCTCCGAAGACCTTGACTCCCGCAGCTATCATCTCCGGGATATGTCTCACGAATTCATCCGGGGGGCAGTCATATACCACATTTCCGTCCACGGTCTTCGGTATGCCGGCATTCGGCTTTGCCAGAAGGGGCACATTGGCATAATCAGACAGTCTTATCAGCTGAGGGACCATATCGTCCGGACCGAAGGAGCAGTTCAGACCGAAGATGTCCGCGCCCATCGACTGGAGAGTGACGCATGCCGCCGCCACGTCGGCGCCGGTGATCGTTCTCCCTTTTTTGTTACAGGTGAAACTTACCATCACCGGCTTGGTGCTGACCGTTCTCACGGCAAGCATCGCAGCCCGGGCATCGGCGACTGAGGATATGGTCTCTATGACGAACAGGTCGACTCCAGACCGCTCAAGGGCGGAAGCCTGTTCGAGGTAAGTCTCATATATCTCCTCAAAATGATCGTGTGCCATTGAGGGAATGAAGAGATTGGACGGAGCGAGGTCTCCGGCAACATAAACGCCGTTTCCTGCGACTTCCCTGGACAGCGCAGACAGTCTCATGTTGTAGTCAGTGACGCTGTTACGCAGTCCGTATTTCTCCATCTTGACTCTGTTTGCACCGAAAGTCGGGGTGTAGATCACCTGGGAGCCTGCATCGATATACGAGCTCTGGATTTCGCGGATTACTTCCGGATGCAGCAGAGACCACTCCTCGCTGCTTATCTCTCCCGTATATCCTCTCTTGATGAGCTCGGTGCCCATGGCGCCGTCCAGTATCAGCGGAAACTCAAATCTCATGTCAAACCTCCTGTCCCGGATAGCAGAAGTTCTTCTCTTCCGTCAGGGCTTTTCTGTATCTGCTTATATAGTATTTTGCCATATCCAGATTCTGTTCCGACCAGTTGCCGCACTGTTCCGGCGCGGCTCCGGGGATGTCTCCTTCAAAGGAGAGGATGAAATCGCACATTTCAAGGACCAGCGGATACACTTCTTCCGGCGACAGGTCGCCGAACATGACCAGATAGAACCCGGTCCTGCAGCCCATGGGTCCGAAGTATATGATCTCATCCTTCCGCGGACTGTTTCTGAGGAAAGTGGCCCCCAGGTGTTCCACGGTGTGGACCGCAGGCATGTCCATGACAGGTTCCCGGTTTGGCTTTGTGACTCTCAGATCGAACGTGGTCACGGCGGTGCTGCCGCTGCTGTCCTTGCGGGAAACATAGAGCCCCGGCAAAAGACGGATATGGTCCACCGTGAAACTGGCGATAGTCTCCATGTACAGATCTCCTTCTGTGTATCTTGGGGAAATTATAGCCCCAAACACAGGCAAAGGGGAATACCTTCTGTTTGCCCGCACGGGATGCCGGACATATAATTAAGATACAGAAATACTACAGACGAGGTGGATAAGATGCGTACCGAAAGATTCGATCTCAACAGCGACGGTTCCGCTAGACTGATGGTGGATATCTATGACGAGAAGCCCGCTGACAGCAAGGCTCCCGCACTCATCTATGTGCCCGGCGGAGCTTTCATGATGTGCGTGGAGACTGACAGGGGAGAGATCGCCTCCAGATTGGTGGAGCGCGGATTCCGCGTTTCCTGCACATATGTATATCCCGTAGGCAGAGCCTACAGGTTCCCTCAGGTGACCATCGATCTCATGAAGGCGATAAAACTGGTCAGGGATCACAGCGAGGAGTGGTCGGTGGATCCCGACAGGATAGTCATCGGAGGAGGCTCCGCAGGAGCGTTCATCTGCATGACCTGCGGCAACCTCTGGAACAGACCGGACCTGATGGAAGCGGCCGGGTGCACAGGGGAAGAGGGGAAACCCAATGCAATGGTACTCGGATTCGGCCCCATGTTCTGCGGGCAGCAGACCGCCGACGCCCAGCTCACATACGTTGCCAACGGAGATCTGGTGGGTGACCAGACTCCTCCCGCGTTCTTCCATCACGCGAGAAAGGACGCGCTGGTGTCGGTCTATCAGACGATTGCGATGCTGGATGCGATGGAGCGCCACAAGAGACCGTTCGGAGTCTATATCTCCTCCAACGGCGATCACGGCGACACAAGCTCCCAGAAGAGATATCTGGAGAAGGACGGGACGGCGTCGCCCTGCGTGGACGACTGGTTCCCCGGATGCTGGCAGTTCCTGCAGAACGAGCTCGGCATGAGACAGGACGTCGGGGAGAGAGAACCGATGGTGATGCCTCCGCTCTCCTGCGAGATCCCCATCGTACCGGAAGGAAGCGTTCCCACGAAGTTCGAGGATATGCCCTTCGGACAGGCGGACGACCTGCATATGCCGTTCAGCACAAGGTTCTTCGACAAGGATTTCGACGTATACAAATGAGCCGAAAGATAATGTACAATAAATCTATAAACAGAAATAAAAAACGGAGGTTTGATCATGTGGAATTCATTTAACACAGCGGACTATGAAGGCATCATGTCCGAGACCGTCGTGATCGACGGTTATAACGGCGACAAGATCCGCGTCTATTATTCCCGTCCCATGGGCTCAGGCCCCTATCCGGGAATAGTGCTGATCCCGCACATGCCCGGCTGGGATGAGTGGCTCAGAGAGCAGTGCAACCGCTTCAGCCGCCATGGTTATGCAGTGGTATGCCCCAATATCTATGAGCGCGTAGGCCACGGCACACCCACCGAAGTCAGTGCTAGGGCAAGAGAGAACGGCGGAGTCCCTGACGAGAGCGTCATGGGCGACACGGCTGCTTCCCTCAGCTTCCTCAAGTGCCAGACCAACTCCAACGGCAAGGCCGGCGTCATCGGAATGTGCTCAGGCGGACGCCATACCTTCCTCGCGGCCTGCACGGTACCCGGATTCGACTGCGCAGTCGACTGCTGGGGCGGCGTGACCAATCCCGCAGGAATGGGCGCTCCGGATCAGAAGGCTCCGCTCGATTACGCCGCTGACCTTAACATCCCGCTTCTCGGTATCTTCGGAAACGAGGACTTCTGGCCCAACAAGGACGCAGTCGATGAGATGGAGAAGGTACTGACCGAACTCGGAAAGGATTTCGAGTTCCACAGATACGACGGAGCCGGACACGGCATCTGGTATTATGACAAGCCGATGTACCGTCAGGAAGCCGCGATGGATTCCTGGGAGAAGGCAATGGCATTCTTTGACAAACATCTAAAGGAATAATGGCTTCCAAAAACACTGAGCCTTTCGCGATCATCGCGAAGCCGGTGGGATCGAGGTGCAACCTCAGGTGCAGATACTGCTACTACCTTGAGAAAGGCAAGTACTCCACCCATGAAGTCCAGAACAGGATGAGCAACACCCTTCTGGAACGGCTCATACGGCAGACCATAGAAGCGAGCCCGGGACCCGTGGTGTCATTTACGTGGCACGGCGGCGAACCGGCCCTCGCCGGCCTGGATTTCTATGAGAAGGTGGTCTACTACGAGAAGAGATATCTTCCCAGAGGCTGGCAGGTTTGGAACAATCTTCAGACGAACGGCACGCTCCTCACTGAGGAGTGGTGCCGTTTCCTCAGAGACAACCGGTTCGACATAGGAGTGAGCATCGACGGAACCGAGCTGGTCCATGACAGGAACAGGCTCGATATCGGCGGGCATCCTACCTATGCGAAAGTGACGGAATCCATAAAGAGACTGCAGAAGTACGGCATCAATCCGGATCTGCTGTGCACCGTGACGTCGGATTCGGCATCGTATCCGGTCGATGTGTACAGGGCACTGAGAGACCTGGGGACTGAATGGATACAGTTCATCCCCGTGATCGTCAGGCTTCCGGACGGCACCATGACCAGGGAGTCGGTCACCCCGGAAGCTTACGGAAGGTTCCTCTGCGAGATATTCGATGAGTGGATCGGAAACGATCTAGGCAAGACCGACGTTCAGCTGTTTGCCGAGACGTCAAGAGTCTGGGCGGGCGGTGAACCGTCGCTCTGCTGGATGACCGGGACCTGCGGAAGAGTGCTGGTCGTCGAAGAGGACGGAGGTATCTACTCCTGTGACCATTTTGTCGACTCCGACCACAGGCTGGGCACCATGCCTTCCACCAGACTGGAGGACGCGCTGACAAGTCAGTTCCAGCACGACTTCGGCCAGTCCAAACGGACTGCTTTGACTGCCGAGTGCAGGAAATGCCCATACCTCAGCGCCTGCGGCGGAGGCTGCCTTAAGGACCGCTTTGCCATATCCGCTGACGGGGAAGAGGGCATGTATTATCTCTGCAGCGGGCTCAGACAGTATTTCGCCCACGCAAAGCCCGTGATAGACAGGGTGATGGACATGAGCCGCAGGGGAATGGATCCGGCTTCCATAATGAAAGAACTAAGGAAAGAGAAGGAAAATGGTTAATCTCTATATCGTCAGACACGGCGAGACTGTAAACAACGTGCTGAGGGTCATCCAGGGCTGGGCGAACAGTCCTCTGACCGAGAAGGGGATAGCGCAGGCGGTCGCGGACGGAAAGATGCTGCAGGACGTGCATTTCGATTCTGCCTGGGCGAGCGAGCTCAAGCGCCAGCAGGAGACCGCTCAGCTGATACTCGACCAGAACAGGACCGGCAGCGTACCGGAGATCAGCATAGACAACGGCCTCAAGGAACTAAGTTACGGCAAGTACGACGGACTCAGCTATGTCCTTCTGAACGAAGGCATCGGCAGGGCCACGGGCATCTATGACTACAGGGAATACCGCAGCAAGGTCGGCAATATGGTGTTCGCCGATGTCATGGCGTCGACCGACGAGACCGGCGCCGCGGAGACCAGCGAGGTCCTGCAGACCAGGATGATGAACACTATAGACAGGATCTGCAGGGAAACGGAGGAGGCCGGAGGCGGAAACGTGCTCATGGTCAGCTCCGGTGCTTCCATGGGACTGCTCATGCCGATTATCGACAAGGTCAACGGCGACAAGGCATACGTCAACAACGGCGGCGTCGTAACGATAAAGTATGAGAACGGCGAGTACGAAGTGCTGTCGATAAGAGATCCCGAGATCTGAGAGCATCAAACACATAAAACGAGGCCCGAAGAGCGATCTTCGGGCCTTTTGGTATATCTGGGATTGTTTTCAGAGTCTGACTTTTCTGCCTTTGCACTCATGCACGACCGGGGGCAGGTACTCATGGAGCATGTCCTTGGTGTTGGTCAGCAGCAGGTCTCCGGGACGATCTCCCTTGCGGATGAGCACGTCGGACACGGACCAGCCGTTCAGCCACTTGATTATTACATGCAGCGAACCGTCTTCGTTGAACTCGGCGCAGCATGCGACTCTAGTGAGGCCTTCAAGGGGATTGACCACATCCTGGAACTTCCATCTGCCGTCCAGACCGCAGAGGAACTTCCTGTCGCGGTTCAGAGTCAGCATGACGGCATCGTTCTTCGGGCGGATGTCCACAGTTACCGTCTCGGGATTTATGGAGCGGTCATGGAACAGATACCAGAAGTCTCTGTTGCCCGGTGCCACCTCGATGAACGGTACGAAGGAGCCTTCTTCCAGGTAATATGTGCCGAACAGATCTTCCGAACCTTCCGGAATGGCAGAAGCCGGCAGAGGGTCTATCTTCCTGCTGGTCGCGTAATCGCTGAGCGACTTCAGCGCGGCGGGATCTTCCGGGAGCTTCTCATCGGAGATCTCCTCCATGAAGTGCTGGATCGCCAGGATGCAGTTGTTGCATCCTTCGGGATCGCGTCCGGACTGGTGGATGGCTGCGACGGCGTGCTTCTCGGGCCAGATGATGCACAGCTGTCCCTGACCGCCGTCGAAGCGGAACATGCCGGGAGTGGTGTTCAGCCACAGCTGCCAGCCGTATCCGGCGGAGGAGTTGTCGGCTCCGTGCACCGGGCCGTTCTCCACCTGAAGGCTGGTGGCCTCTCTCATCCATTCCGGATCGATGAGCTGTTTACCGAAGGCCTTTCCGCCGTTGGCGTAGAGCATCCCGAGGCGCAGGTTGGCCTCAGTGGTCGCGCACAGACCGGGCTCAGCGGTGCGTCCGTCGGAGAACTTCTGCCAGATGATCTCATCATCTTCTATGCCCATCTCATGGAACAGGGTCTCCCTGAGGTATGTGACCATATCTCTTCCGGTGACCTTCTCGACTATGGCTCCGATCACGGAAGCACCGGTGGTGTTGTAAAGGAAAGTGGTGCCGGGCTCATGCTCGATCTCGCTGCCGAGGAAGTTCTCAAGCCAGGTGTCGTTGAGGCGGGGCATTCCCTTGGTGCCGGAGGACATGCTGAGCAGATCCCTCACGCGGACCTTCTCCATGCCGGGCTTTACCTCGATGCCGAATCCTTTTATCTCATCGGCGAAGATGTCGACCAGCAGATCCTCCACGGAGAGCAGTCCTTCCGTGACTGCCATTCCGAGGGCGGTCGCGGTATAGCTCTTGCCGAGGCTGTGGCAGGAATGGGGGATGTTGGGACCGTAGGGATCAGTGAATGACTCGCATATGATCTCGTCGTCCACTGCCATGATGAATCCGTGGACCTCGTTTCCCAGGGAATGGAGCTCTCTAAGCAGCTGCTCGGTCCTCGCGGAAGAGATCCCGTGGGACTCGGGTGATACCCGTTTCAGAACCTTTTTCATATTAGTAATTCCTCTCTGTCAGATTGTTTCTATATGTTCCGCAGCTATCGCGGATAACGCACTAGATGTAGAAAACTCTGTTCACGAACTCGCGCAGCGGACGGAAGAGACCTACGCAGATCAGGAATGTGCCCGAAACGAACAGAGCTATGGTGGCGAACAGCGACCATCTGAACATCGCCGTGTCGAATGTGATGTGCTGGAAGAACTCAAGAAGGATGCAGAACGCTCCCAGTATTATCTGCAGACCGCCGATGACTATATATCTGCCTTTTCTGAGGTATTTGAGCAGCGCAGCAGTAGCGGTGCCAATTATGCCCATTATGCCGGCGCAGGGGAAGGCGAATGACATGAACCAGTGACCGCCCGTGCGCAGGCAGAGGAAGAGCAGGAAAAGCTCCAGCGCTACTGTGTCGATGGGCAGGAATATCACCGGATTAGGATCGCGGAACCAGAACGGAAGAACGGCAATGACGAAGAACAGGAGCAGGGCTGCGAGAACGATAGAACCCCATTCGAGTCTGCCGTACAGGACCAGGCATACGGCGCTTACCGCCACGGCTGCGAGAACGGTCAGCACAGTCAGAAACGCGGCAAACGGGTCGCGGTCAAATGTCTTGTCCGGCATGCGGCTGCTGTAAGTGGATTCCGCAGAGAGACCGTCGGGATTCCAGACAGGCGTCCCGCAGAGCGGACACTTCTCCGTGCCTTCCTGCAGTTTTACTCCGCACTTGACGCAGTACATTGCGATTCAGATCCTCCTATGTCATTGCTCTCGACCGAAAGCGGGATACCGAGCTCCACCAGCTTCGTCAGGAACCTCCGTTCCAGATCGGATCCGCCGGTGTTTCGGATCATGTTTATGAAAGTCTTTCCGTTGAAGGTGGAAACGGAACAGTTGTTGGGATATGTCTGCTGCGGTCCTATGATGAACTCTATCCTGTCGATGTAGTCCTTCAGGGGATCGGGACACTCCACGACTCCCAGATTGGAGATATTGATGCAGCCCAGCTGCTCGCCGTATGACGAGTATCCCATCTTCATGAAGATGTGTTTGATATCTATGGGCACCGCTCTGATGAACAGATTCTTCTGCAGCCCTACGTTCGAGGCGATCTCCGCGGCCATGTTCTGTTTCGTCGCCTTGAGCGCCAGCTGATTCGTGATGTTTCCGATCAGTTCGTCCAGCGTGTACGGCCCGGTCCTGGGATCCACCCCCAGGTTCAGTGTCAGAACGAAATTGCGCAGCGTCCTGCTGCCGAACAGCCGTCTCATGTTTACGGGAATGGTGATCCTGACGGGCTTTTCCTTTCCCTCGGGCACCTCCTCCGACTGTATCTCGATGATGGTCTGCAGCATGACTCCGGCGAGGAAAGCGGTGACGGTACCTCCGTGCTCCCTGGCTTTGGCGTGGAGTATGCCGGAATCAGTGACGGCGGTGATCAGGTGCTTGAAGTCACCTTTCTCACGGATGCCGGAAAGACGGTATGCCTTTCTGCCCAACTCACGTCCGGCTATTTTCCCTGCGTTCTTGGAGAAACTGTCTTCCAGCTCGTATACCTTGGGTTTGTCGCCGGGATCCAGGACGCTGTCATTGTACTCTATAGTTATTCCGTGCCTGAGGCGCAGGTATTCTCCGACCAGAGTCCTCAGGTAGATGCTTCCTCCGGTCCCGTCGGATACCGAGTGGAAGAACTCCGCCGCGATCCTGTTCTTATAGTAAAGGACGCGCAGGCAGCACGTCCGCATCTCCGCGGAACCCATGAATACGAGGGGGTATGCGTAGTCCTCCCGGACTGCCGGAGGACTGTCTATGTTCTGCAGATAGTTCCAGAAGAGACCTTTCCTCAGCTTCACATAGAAGGAGGGGAAACGGGGCATCAGGTTGATCACTGCAGTCTGAAGCACAGAGGGATCCACCTCTTCCTTAAGTGTCGCGGACACGCGGAAAAGGTTGTTCCAGTTATTCCCCTTTATCGCAGGAAAGATCAGCGCAGCCGTATCCAACCTGAACCATCTGATTTTTTTCAATCCGATCACCCGATATGCTTCGATATGGATAGGATACCACCTTTTATGGCAAAAAGTGTTACCTCTGTATCAATTAAGACACAGAGGCAAAACATCCAGCGGAAGCCCCTCAGTCCGCGGTCAGCGCTGACAGCAGATCATCCACGGTATCTATCAGCAGACCGGCGCCGGAACTCTCGAGATCAGCGCGGCTTCTGAATCCCCAGGTCACTATGATGCCGTCAGTGCCGGCATTTCCGTACGTGGTTATGTCCACTTCGGAATCTCCGACATACACCGTCTCTTCCGGTGTCACACCTAGCTCCTCCATCACGGAACGGAAAGACTCGGGTGACGGTTTTATGGGAACACCGGGTCTTTCCCCGCGGCATACATCGAAGAGACCCGGGAAGAAGTGAGAGCACAGAGAGACTGTCACTTCATCTCTCTTGTTGGACAGGACCGCTGTCCTGATCCCAAGGGACCTCAGTTGGGAGAGCATCTCCGGGATCCCCGGATATGGACGGGTCTTTACTGCGCTGTGAGCAGAATAGAACGAAACCAGCTCCGAGAGCATGCTGTCGAGCTTCTCCCCGCTGCTGGCTCCGGTGGCGCTCCTGAGCAGGTTCCTGAGACCTCTTCCCACCATCGCCCTCGTCTCTTCCAGGGACTTAAGCGGATATGAGTAGAGCTCCAGAGTGTGGTTGAGGGCATCTGCGAGATCCTCAATAGTGTCCAGTATGGTGCCGTCCAGATCGAAAACCGCAAGTTTGTACATATGTGTGTTCCTTCTTCGCTTTCTATCCTCAAGTATAAGCGCAGGACTGCCTTCAGACAACCGCGGAAGGCTGTGCGCCGGCACGTGATATCGGTTATAATTTAGAAAAAAGAAAAGGAGAGAGAAGCATGGACAGACAGCTTATCGACAAGGTGATGGAAAACCTCAGAGGCAGGCAGTTCGAAGCGTATTACGCGGAAGATGCCGGCGAAGCGATGGATCTCATCTTCCGCCTGGTCCCGGAAGGCAGCAGAATAGCCTGCGGAGGCTCCGAGACTCTCAGGGAGATAGGGTTCTACGAGAAGACGGCGGACAGGTTTTCGTTGATACAGCCTGCGGAAGGCAGCGGACCGGACGAAGTCAAGAGAGCCATGAGAGAGAGGTTCTCAGCCGACGCGTTCTTCCTGTCGGCAAACGCGATCTCATATGACGGCAGGATCTTCCAGGAGGACGGGGCTTCCACCAGAGTCGCCCCTATGATCTACGGGCCCGACAGCGTCATCATCGTCGTGGGCGTGAACAAACTCGCGGAGAACGAGCAGAAAGCCAGACAGCGCGTCAAGATGGCGGCCTGCGAGAACTGCAGGAGGAGGGGGTTCGCCACTCCCTGCGCCGAGGACGGACACTGCCACGACTGCCGCGTCCCGAGAAGGAGCTGCTGCACCTCGGTCACGCTGAACTTCTCCCGCATACCCGGCAGGATCAAGGTCATCCTCGTCGGCCAGGAACTGGGCATCTGATGTAAGCGAGGTGTCGAAGTGAATACGAACGGAATAGAGATAGAACACAAATACCTTATCGAATACCCGGACCGCAACGAACTTCTGGCCATGCCGGGGGCAGACAGCGCTATTATCGCGCAAACTTATCTGAAGTCAGAAAAGGGGACCACCGAAAGAGTCAGGAGATGGAGACAGGGGGACAGCACCCGCTATTACCACACCGTCAAGAGAAGGATCTCCGGTCTGTCCCATCAGGAGGACGAGTCTGAGATAGGCGAGGAGGAGTATTCGGCTCTGCTCGGCAGAAAGAGGCCGGGGAGGTCTTCCATCGAGAAGGAACGCATCCTGATACCCTACAATGACAGGACCGTGGAGGTGGACATATACCCCTTCTGGAAGGACCGCGCGATCGCCGAGGTCGAGGTGATGTCGGAGGAGGAAGAGGTGATGCTGCCGGACTGCATCAGGGTGATCCGCGAAGTCACGGATGACGTCAGGTACAAGAACACCAGCCTTGCGGAGAAACACGATTTCGATATCTGAAAGAACAGGGCAGCTGCACACGGTGCAGCTGCCCTGATTATCTGTCGGTACCGGTCAGTCTGGATCTTTAGAGGCATACAGTGCGGCGAGACCTCCGTGTGAGGTCTCTTTGTATCTCTCGTCCATGTCCTTCCCGGTCTGGTACATCGTAGCGATTATGTCGTCAAAAGAGATCTTTCTCGTTTCAGCCAGGAACCTGGAGATGTTGACGGCGCTGATGGCCCTCATGGCCGCTACCGCGTTGCGCTCGATGCAGGGGATCTGGACCAGACCGTGCACAGGGTCGCAGGTGAGACCGAGATGGTGCTCCATCGCGACTTCTGCGGCGTACTCTATCTGGGAGTTGTCCAGACCGTACAGGTAAGCAAGTCCACCCGCGGCCATGGAGCAGGCGCTCCCGATCTCCGCCTGACATCCGCATTCGGCACCGGAGATGCTGGCGTTGGTCCTAATTATATTTCCTATCAGCCCTGCTACTGCCAGGGCTTCTATTATCTCGTCCTCGGGGAAGCCCCTGTCGTGAGCCATGTAATAGAAGACGGAGGGTATGACGCCGCAGCTCCCGCATGTCGGAGCTGTGACGACGATCTCCTCCGAGGCATTCTCCTCGCTGGCCGCGTAGGCATACGCGGCTATCAGTCTGTTCATCGTGACGTCGGAACTCTCGTTGTAGCAGCGCTTGGTGAACAGGATCTTCGCCTTTCTGGAGACGTTCAGGCCGCCGGGAAGTATCCCTTCATTCTCAAGTCCGCGCTCCACGCACGCCTCCATGGCGTGCCAGACGCCCCTGAGATGGTCCCTGAGACCGGGTGCCTCATAACGGTCTATGAACTGCATGAGAGTCAGCCCGTCATCGGCGCATTCCCTGAGCATTTCCCCGAATGAACCGTGGGGATAGACGTCGATCTCATCCTGGGACGTCTCGTTTTCCACTTTTATCGACCCGCCGCCGACTGAGAAGACCCTCACGGAATCCGTCTCTTTTCCGTCCCTGAAGATGCGGAAGAGCATGGTGTTAGGAAAGGGCAGATCCTTTGTAACCGTGTCAAATCTGATCTCGGCGTCCGGCAGGACGGAGCGGATCGCTTTTCCCGTTCCGTGTCCCTCGCCGGTGTATGCCAGGGACCCGTAAAGCGTGACCTCTATGCGGTCGCAGTCCGGATATCTGTTCTTTATTAGCATTGCCGCATTATAGGGGCCTACAGTGTGTGAGCTCGACGGGCCGTGACCGACTTTATAGACGCTTCTTATGCTTTTCATTGTTTTCCTCCGGAGAAACAGATCTCAGAACAGGAAACGGTCGATCAGGGCGAGCACCGCCAGATGGACCGGATAGAAACTGTAGAAGAGGTATTTAAAGCCCGCTCCGCGCTCTCCGTTGTATGCTGCGAGCAGCAGAAAAGCAGGCAGACAGTAAAGTTCGAGTTTTCCCCAGCATGTGACTGTGATGAACAGCGCGGCTGCCGCGATTCTGAGTACGGGGCGGGACCGGAAGAAATAGAAGAAATAGACAAGGACCACCCCGAAGATGCCGTAATCTGTGTTGATCACTTCAGCAAAAGCGGCGAAAGCTAGCGCCGCAGCGATGGAAAAGATTTTCGCGGTGATCGAGCTGGATCTTGAACGGATATATTCGCAGAGATCCACGCCGGGAATAGCGCAGGCGAAGGTGAACATTACGTTCTGAGAACCGAGCTCAAAGCCTCCGTTGAACGCCAGGTCAAAGGGCAGTTCGCTGACAAGTGCGAAGATGAATACCCTCAGAAGGTAATCCTTTCTGCTCCTGGTGTGTATAAGACCTTCCGAGACACAGAAGCAGTAGATGGGCATGGCGAGCCTGCCTATGATCCTCAGCCATCTGAGAGAAGGAAAGAGCACGCAGCCGATATGGTCGATGAGCATACTGACGACTGCGATCAGCTTTAGAGCCGTCGCATTCAGAAAACCATGCATATTCTGTTTCTGAATATCAGTCTGATCCATTTTTCTTTCTCAGTTTTCTCGCATACGCGAGAGTCTGTTTGAGTGCAGACGCTTTATCTATCTCTGCCAGCTGCAGTTTGTGCGCGAAGTTCAGAATTTCGGTGAAATCATCACCGGGCTGAAGCCCGGAATCTATCAGATCCTTTCCCGTCACACAGGGTAGAGACATGATCCGGCGGTACTCGTCCAGCCTGTCGAAAAGGAAACCGCTGTCGCCGGTGAACGGTACGTCTCCCGCCATCACGGGCCGGTCGCTCATCGCCATATAGATGAGATCCTCCGGCTCGCATGCGGCGTCGAACATGTGGTTGGTGGATTTTACCGATGACCTGTTGAATGCCGCGACATTGGGCTTCATATGCAGGGGGACCATGTTCCTGACATAACTCCTGACCGAGTTCTTTGAGACAAGTCTGTTAAGGAACGCGTCCAGCAGCGGAAGTCCAAGCACCTCGTGACCGTAGGCGTGGATCCTGCCGTCTATGACCTCGGTCGCCTCTATCTTTCCGACGTCGTGCAGCAGCGCCAGCAGCATGAAGGAATAGGGGTCGCTCACCCTGTCCCTGTATTCCGCGGCTCTGTCCAGGACCTGCATCGAGTGCCTGAACACGCTGCCCTCCGGATGGAACACCGGATCCTGTTCTATGCCCCTCATCCGGTCTATCTCTCCGAACCAGGTCCCGAGCTGGTCCATCTCTTCCAGCACTGTAAAGAATACGGAGGGGGAGATCCCGTCCAGCAGCGCTTTCCTGAGTTCCGCCTCAACTCTCTCAGCCGAGAGCATGGAGGTGTCGATGCCGCGGCAGAGCTCCACTGTCTCCGGGGCTACGGTGAATCCCAGCCGCGAGGCGAACTGCGCCGCTCTGTATACTCTCAGGGGATCTTCCGGGAAAGAGCGGTCGTCCACGTGCCGCAGGATCCTGCTTTCTATGTCAGCGAGACCTCCGAAGTGGTCGGTTATCTCGCCGGTCAGCACGTCCTGCATGAGGGCATTGACGGTGAAATCACGCCGCCTGGCGGCGTTCTCGGTACCGATGAAAGGATCTATGTCTATGTCGAAACCGCGGTGTCCGCCTTCCGCGGTGGCTCTCTCCTTCCGGGGCAGAGCTATGTCTAGGTCGAGATCGGGGAAACTGATGATGCCGAAACTGGCGCCGTAGGTGATGGGCTTTCCGAAAGAAGACAGCAGATCGTACAGCGACTCCCGGGATATGCCGTGAACCTCGATATCCAGATCGTTCACGGGACGTCCCATTACGCTGTCCCTGACGCAGCCGCCCACCAGATATGTGTTTCCGCCTGCTTTTCTGACCGCTTCTGCGATCCTGATGACCATTTCTTCCATATGAGTATCATATCAGATACATGGATGGAATAACAGAAACAGCGCTGCGTCGGTGATGGAAAACAGCGGGGAGAAACTGTTCTCCCCGCTGCTGAAACTGTGCTATCAGATATCTGTGGCGAAACTGAATCCGCCGCCCTTGCCGAGCCTCTCGGCATCCTTCAGAAGCTCCTGCTGGAGCTCTTTGTCGAAGTTGACGCCCAGACGGGGCTTCTCCTCCATGATCATGGTGCACTCGCGGTCCGCGGTGACCGGCTCCCATCCGTGTTTCGGATCGGTGCAGGGATCTCCGGTGTGCAGGAAATGACCGAGCGATGTGACCATTATCTCCTGAGCCTTCTCGGTGTAGTCCTTGTTGATGACCGCGGGAGCTGTCTCGGCGTTGTCGAAGATCAGCGGGATGTCTGAGCTGTGCCATGGCGTGCGGCCGCCGTCTATGGAGGAGTCAAGAGCGTACAGGTAGACCCAGACCTTGCCTCCGTCCATGGCCCTCTGTCTTGCGTAGCGTGATGTGGGCTCGCGGAACGTGCAGTCGCAGAACAGGAGGTCGACCGGGTTGCGGGTCGGATAGGCCTCCTTGAACAGGGCGATCAGCCTGTCGGCGTCCTCCTCGCCCAGCTTATCGACTATGATCTGCCTTCCTTCCTCTTCCGTGATGGTGTCTCTTCTGATGCCCTTGTTGGCGAAGGAGTTGCCCTCCCCGAAGGTGGTTCCGATGACCAGGGGGATATCGATGGTCTCTTTTCTGAAACCGACGTGGAACGGGTTTCCGGTGAACTCGCCGTTGCGGTAGGGCATGCATCCGGTGGACTTGCCCTGTCTCGCGAGAGCCGGGGCAACCTGGCGGTAAGCGTATGCCAGCGCGGTGAACGGGACCTTCTCGAGATCCTTGATGGTCTCGCAGTGCAGGTACTCCATCATCGCCTGAACGCACTCTTTGGGCTCTTCCAGGACCTCGGCGTCGTGCAGAGAGAGTATCCCGCTCATGATGACGGCCTTGTGATACAGTCCGTCAGCCGCCGGCATGGAGAGCAGCGTCGATACCTTTCCGCCGCCGCCGGACTGTCCCATGATGGTGACGTTGTCCGGATCTCCGCCGAAATTGGCGATGTTGTCGCGGACCCACTTGAGGGATTCTATGATATCGAGCTGTCCGTTGTTCCCGGAGTTGTAGTACTCCTCGCCGTAGGATGAGACATCCAGATACCCGAATATGTTCAGTCTGTGGTTTATGGATACGAACACGCAGTCGTTGTGTCTTGCGAAGTTGAATCCGTTGTAGAACGGAGCCTCGATGGAGGATCCGTCGCTGAATCCGCCGCCGTGGATCCATACCAGGACGGGCTTTCTCACGTCGCTGTTTATGGATTCGGTCCAGAGGTTGAGGTTCTGGCAGTTCTCTCCCTGCACCCAGTATTGATGGGGGATCAGAAGATGATCTCCTCCGGGAGGGTTGAAATGCAGCAGCGGGCTCACGCACCCGTAGATGGAGCAGTCGTGCACGTTGTCCCACTTTTTCGGGGCATGGGGAGCGTGGAATCTTTCCGCCTCGGCATAGGGAATGCCCTTGAACACATACATATTGTCGTATTTCATCCCGCGCACCTTCCCGAAGGTGGTGGAGACTATGTTCTCGGACCTGTCAAAAACAAAGGACTTGAGCATATGATGATCCTCCTGTGATTTGTTATATAGATTGTATCACAACAAAAGCGCGGGGAAGGGACAGAAAGACAAAACAGCCTGCACAGATGTGCCGGCTGTTCTGCTGAAAAAGGTTTTGTCCAACCCCGAAACGGGGATGACGGCTGCCGGCAATGCCTGCAGCCCGGTGCAGTGGCTGATACGCAGTTTTTTGTAAGCAACTGATTCTTTCCGAAACATCTCCGCGAATTACCTCACGAATATGCGATCCGGCACAGTTACATACGCTGTGTTCCGCTCCTGCATTGTCAGATCGGAGACAGAGGGCGCCTCCTCTCTGGAAGATGCCAGAAAAGGCGCAAGTGCCATAATCCTGGCATTCCGTACCGCGCGATGCGCGGAACGGCAAGACCTTTGCTTCCGGATCGGATCCTGATCAGCCGCAAAACGGCGCGGAACAGACGGCCGCTTATCTCCGTCTGAGTGACGCTTCCGGATCTGAACCGCTTGCCTGCAGTGCATTTAGGGGCGGAACAGAACCTTCTAGATCGATCGTGATCCGGCTCGTCCTGAGCCAGGACTGTATTTAAACGCACTTCCGCTTATGGAGGCGCGTGGCTCACAAAAAAAGGGAAATCAAAACATGCATCCGAAAGGATACATATACAGAATAATATCTATCTTTCGCTCTGATTTCAATAGAAAAATTGTCGAAAATGACCCTGCGTCCGGTAATATATCAGGATACGCTAAAAAGAGAGCCGGTTTTTTCCCCGTGGGCATACGTGCGTTTTTCTGTTATTATTTAGTTGGGAATACCATATCTGACAGATAACACAGGAGGGAAAGATATGCCGGATAAAGACAGAGCGCAGAGACGCTGGAGCCACTTCACGCAGGACGACGTCCAGAGGATGGCGAACGCCACACCGCCGGAAGAGTACAGACACGGCGAGTGGGGAGAGGGACCGTACATGCCCGCATTCAGCGGAGATCTCGTGGGACGCCGCTTTGAGATGGATTTCTCGGACGGGCTCAAAGCCGTATACGAGTTCACCGACGTGAACGAGCTCAAGTGGAGCTTCGGTGAGGAGGAGCATACGGATATATGCGACGTGCACACCATCACCCCGAACCTCTATTTCGTAAACCACTATGTGGTCGGATCCAGGCCTCCGGAGGCACACCAGGTGGTCCTTGACCTCGACAACGGACTGGTCACACTGAACGTGGCGACCATGAACCACCCCATAGAGCCCCGGGACGTCATGAGGACGTTCCACTTCGGCTTCATAACCAACTGCGGATATGAAGATCCGGGCTACCGCCACGACTTCACCACCGACATGGTCGGGCGTGCGATCTACTGGACCTATCACGAGAAGGGACCCAGGATCAAGCACATGTACACGACGCCTTTCTTCTATACGGTATCCGGCGTCAGAAGCCCCGACTGGGCCGCCTCCAACCCTGCGGACTATGTCAAGATCAGGGACGGAGTGTATGTCTTCTCCTTCCTGGAGTGGAGACAGTCAGGCGCACAGGGATTCTTCCTCATGGACTTCTACCAGATGCACGACGTGGGCTGCTTCTTCGGGATGGAACCGGAGGGTATAGTCTGCTACACGATCGGAGCAAAGGGAGAGTGGGCGGATTACCTCTATACCCTGCCGGGAGACGCTCCGAGAGCGACCGGTTTCGGATGGGAGAAGAAGGACTGAACACAACACATCCACAACGGAAAAACGACGGCGCGGTATGATAACGCGCCGTCGTTGTCGTATATGACTTATCAGTTGTTTTCCGGGTCGGTTATCTCGTCGAACGCAGCGGAGACCTCGTCGAATTCCTCGTCGGTCTCTATGTCGGCGATATCGTAATGATCCTCATCCGACTGCAGATATCTGTAGAAGTAGATCTCCTGCGCCTTCTCGTCGAGAAGCGCCACGTATTCAGTTCCCTTCACCTCGAATACTCCCAGGACAGTGCATTCCAGTGTCCCGCCGTCCTCGAATTCCAGTGTGATGATGTCGTTCTCGTGCTCGTCTGCCATCTCAGTTCTCCTTTATTTCAGCGGGTCCCCGAAGGGGATCCCTTTTTCACAGTATTCCATTACGAGGTCCAGGACCTCGGCTACGGCGCCTTCCATGCAGGGCCTCTTCGTGGTCATGTCGGTGATCTTCTTTATGTCGTCGATCGCGTCCGCGACGGCGACGGTGTGACCCGAGGCGTTGAACATGTCGATGTCGTTGTAGAAGTCTCCGATCGATATGACGTTGTCCGCGTCGATCCCCATGATCTCGGCCAGTTTCTTAACCGCGAAGCCTTTGCTGACTCCCTTCGGCAGGATCTCATAGTAGATCGTCGCCGAATGGGCGAAATCGAAATCCTCATACATCGGATCCGTGCCCTTGCGGGCGTCGGTGTATTCGATCAGCCGCAGCACAGTCTCCTCGGGAGCCGCGAGCAGGACCTTGTTGAAGATCATGCCCTCTATCTCTCCGAAAGAGACCTCGCGGTAGGTGATGAATTCGTCCGCGCAGTGGCTCTTTACCAGGTCGTTGACTCTGGGCGAGAAGATGCCGTCGCAGTTGTGGAACTCCACACCCACTTCGGGGAAGTCCTCCATGATCTGTTTTACCAGCGGGAAGATATTCTCCGTCACGGTCATCTGGTACACGGGTCTGTTCTCATTGAAGTCGTATATGACCGCGCCGGCGCAGGTGATGCCGGGGGCGGAGAAGCGCATGACGTCGGTGAAATGCTTCACCGCGTCCACGCTCCTGCCGGTGCAGCAGGCGATATGACCGCCGAGACGGCCGAACTCATTTATCTTTTCGATGTTCTCCTCCGGTATCCCGTGGGGGACTCTGAGGAGGGTGTTGTCCATGTCGGTCAGGACCAGGTAATCGGATAGGTTCATTTGGATCCTTTCTTATCAGGATGAGGATGAGGGAAAGTAGGGCGCCAGGGACGCGGCAAAGGAGGACAGCGGCATGGTCTGCAGCGTCACCTTTCCGGGCCCAGTGACGACGGTGTTGAACAGTCCCTCACCGCCGAACAGCACGTTCTTGACTCCCTTGACCGTCTCGATGTCTACGGTGCAGGTGGCGTCCATGATGGCGAGGTTGCCGGTATCCACTACGATCTGCTGGCCCGCGCCGAGCTCATACTCCACGGTCGAGCCGTCGAGCTCCAGGAACACCAGTCCGTTTCCGGATATCTTCTGCATGATGAAGCCCTCGCCGCCGAACAGTCCGGCGCCGAAGCGCTTCTGGAAGAACACTGACAGATCCACTCCCTGCGTCGAGGCGAGGAAGGAGGATTTCTGGCAGATGATGGGCTTGTCGGGAGTGATCTCCACCGCGCGGATGGTGCCAGGGAAGCTGTTCGCGAATGCGATCAGGCCTTCTCCGCCTCTTGCGGTGTAGACGTTCTGGAACAGGTGCTCTCCGGAGAACATCCTTCCGAACACCTTTCCGATACCGCCGCCTACAGTCTCCATCTGCATGTTGGGCGACATCCATACCATGGATCCGCTCTCGGTGATCATGGACTCGTCCTTGTCCAGGTGGCAGATAACGACGGGCATGGGCTCGCCGGTGATATTGTATCTCATGATTAGTCTCCTGTGTATCGGTTACGGTATGCCTGCGCATACCGGTAATTGAAAAAGGGAAAGATAGAGGCACATGAAGTGCCTCTATCCGTTATAAGAGGTTTATTCTTCGGTCGTCTCTTCTGTCTCTTCCGGATCGGAGGGCTCTTCCTCGTCGTTGGTGCCCTTGCCGTCGAAGATGTCAACTACGCCGTCCCTGATGTTGTCCACCACTTCGGTGGCCTTGTCCTTGATCTCTCCGGACTTTACAGACTCGACGGTGTTGTTGATGGTCTCCTTGGCGCCGTTGACCAGTTTGTCGGCTTTCTCAAGGACGTTCTTCTGGAGCTCTCCGGACTTCACGTCGTTGACGAAATTGTTGACCTTGTCGGCAGCGACATCGGTGATATCCCTGCCTTCTTCCTTGGCTTCCTTCTCAAGATTGGACACTACGGCGGCAAGACCTACAGCCACCGCGAGTTTGCCGAGCAGTCCGCCCAGGCCTCTTCTTTTTCTTCTTGCCATTTTCTTTATCTCCTGTCTGTTGATATTCTTCAGTGACTGATCACCTTTGTGAGAAAAGTATAGCACAGGCATATGTGCGGAAAAACAAAAAAAGTGGCGAAATAGGGCCTTTCAGGTATAATTAAAAGCGAAATAAGAGCTTTTTAAGAGGTCATCGTGATAATTATAGATCTTGAATGGAACCAGCCCACGGCGCCGCTTCCGGAAGACGATCCGGACTATTTCGCCGGTGACATAATAGAGATAGGGGCGGTAAAGGTGGACAGCACCTACAGAGTCACGGACAGGTTCCGTGAGCTGGTGAGGCCGGAGATACTTCCGGTGCTCACTGCGTCGGTCAAGAAGCTCACAAGGATCTCCCAGGAGGAGCTCCGAATGAAAGGAACTTTCCGCGAGGTGTTTCCCCGGTTCCTGCAGTGGTGCGGCGATGACCTGCTGTTCGGGGAATGGGGAACGTCCGACGAGCTGGCGCTGCGGCAGAACGCCGAGGCCTACGGCATTGAACTGCCGGACGGCGTCGCCTTCCGCGATCTGCAGGAGAAGTTCGACAGGGACTATCTGTACGAGGAACAGAGATGCTCCCTGGGCAGGGCGGTGGAGATAATGGGCGTCAGGATCAAAGGAGCCCACGACGCGCTATATGACTGCATCAATACCGCTCTCATATACGAGAAATGGATGCCGGATACGCTGGATATCCTGAATCCGGCACAGGAGGAAGAGGAACTGACATGACCGACAGGCCTGACATAAAGAAGGAGAACGTCGAGACGCTGCTGGAGACCAGGTTCATCAAGGTGTATGACCTGCAGTACGCTCCGGGCAGGCATTACTATGACGCGACCAGAAGGGAAAAGGAAGAACTGGTGGCGCTCAAGAGCGACGGGGAATTCAGGACCATGGTCCCCGATGCGGTGACCTGCATCCTGATAATAGAATCCGAGACGGAAGGCCCCAGGCTTTATATGCAGTATGAATACCGCTACCCCACGGGGCAGTATCTTCTCAGCCCTCCCGCAGGTCTCATCGACAATGAAGACAGGGACAGGGAGGATGCCCTTGAGATAACGGCAAAGAGGGAGATATTCGAGGAGACCGGGATCACCGTCCGGGACACCGACAGGCTGTTCACCGTCGATCCGCTGGTCTTCAGCTCGCCGGGCTTCACTGACGAATGCAACGCGCTGGTATGCGCGGTCGTGTCGGCAGACGGACAGGACGAGATCAGTCAGAAAGGAGCGGTGGGCTCCGAGCGCTTTGACGGATATGTCCTGCTGACCAAGGAGGAAGCGGCCAGGGTGCTCAGAGACGGAAGAGACGCTTTCGGGAACTACTACTCCGTCTACACATGGGCCGGGCTCATTTATTTCGTATCGGGGCTTTGGGAAGAATGACCATAAACAGCGGAGCGGAATTATCTGCGGGACTGTCTGATGTACCGGTGTTCATCGGAAGTCTCGTCATGTTCTTCACTGCGCTCCGGTTCAGGAAAGAAAGCAGGGTCGGGAAAGCCTGGTACGATACATGCGCGGCGGTCCCTCTGACCGTATTGATGGGGATCATTATGCATGTGTTCAGGATCAGAGAAGGATACCTCAGGTTCCTGTGGCCTGTCGTCTACTTTCTGATCACTCTCATCACAGGATACTTCTGGATACTGATCCTGGAGATATTCAGACCGCAGGGAGCGGAACAGCCTGTCCGCAGGGCGATACTCTTAGCCGTCGCGGCGGTGAGCATCGTGAACGCGGTCCAGAGGTTTACCTTCGGGTACGACCTGACGCCGCTCTACAGCATGTTCGGAATACCGGCGGTGATGCACTGCGCCTGGACGGTATTCAGATACAGGGACAGCGTGAGCAGAGAAGTCAGGAACAGATCCGCCCTCGGGGTATCGCTCCTGCTGCTTTCGGTGATAGTGGAGGCGGTGATGAGAAAGCCTGTGACCATAGCCAGCATGGAGCTCGGTGGGGCTTTCTTTGCCCATGTGCTGATAATCGCGGCCATGCTGGTGCTGACGGGAGTGATACGGCTCACCTCCGCAGGAGAGGCATCCGATGAGTAGGCGCAGAGGCAGATTGGCCGCGCTGACAGTCTTCCTGTGCGCGGCGCTGATAATAGTCTGTTATGCCGCCGGACTGTGGATCCGTTTCTTCCGGGACCGCGGGAACGACCTGCCGGAGGACGCGACCGGTATGGAGATCACCTTCCTTGACGTGGGAGAGGGGGACGCCATTCTGGTCACTGCGGACGGGGAATCCATGCTGGTGGACGGAGGACTCCCGGAGTGTTCCGATCTCATCTACACGGTCCTTAAGAACAGAGAACTGGACCATCTCAGATACGTGGTATGCACCCATCCGCATTCCGACCACGCGGGAGGCCTTTCCGGGGCTCTCAGATACGCCGCCGTCGATGAGGCGTTCTGCTGCGCGGCGGAGTACGATTCAAGATCATTCGATTCGTTCGTCAAAGCTCTGGAGAAGCAGGGAGTGGAGCTGCAGATCCCGCAGGCGGGCAGACAGCTGCAGCTGGGAGCGGCGGTGATCACGGTCATCAGTCCGTCGAAGCAGTATGAAGAACTGAACGACAACTCGCTGGTACTCAGGATAGACTACGGCCGCACCTCGGTGCTGCTCGCCGGCGACGCGGGATATCAGGCGGAGCTCGACATGATGGATTCCGATTATCCGCTGCGTGCGGACATCCTCAAAGTCGGACACCACGGCAGCGGCTCGTCGAGTTATTATTACTTTCTGGACGCGGTCGAGCCAGAGTATGCGGTCATCTCGGTCGGCAGGGACAACGAGAACGGGCATCCGTCTCAGAACGTCCTCGACAAGCTGGAGAAGCTCGGAGCGGAAGTGTTCCGCACCGATACCGACGGGGACATAACGTTCATCAGCGACGGAAAGACATTTATAAAGAAGAACGATAATTCGTAAAACAACTGGAGGTACAAAATGCAGTTTCAGAACATCAGGGGAACGGGACTCAAGGTCTCGAAGTTCTGCCTCGGAACGATGATGTTCGGAGGACAGACTTCAAAGGAGGAGTCCATCAGGATCATCGACTACGCGCTGGACAACGAAGTCAACTTCTTCGACACCGCTGACACATATGCCGACGGGCTGAGCGAAGCGATCGTGGGTGAAGCTCTGGAGAAAAAGAGAGACTATGCAGTCATCGCCACCAAGGTGCGCAACCCCAAGGGACCCCTTCCGAACCAGATGGGTCTCGGAAGGAAACACATCATGCAGAATGTGGACGAGAGCCTTAAAAAGCTCAGGACAGACTACATCGACATCCTCTACCTGCATCATCCGGATAACGACACTCCCATCGAGGAGACCATAGAGACCATGACGCAGCTTGTGCGCAGCGGAAAGATCCGCTATTACGGAGTCAGCAACTACAGCGCATGGCAGTGCTGCTCCTTCGTGCACAAGGCAAAAGAGATGAACTGCATAGCGCCGGTGATCACCGAGAGCGTGTACAACATGCTGACCAGGGGCATAGAGGACGAGATGCTCCCGTTCCTCAGGCAGTACAACATGGGTCTCGCGGTCTACAATCCCATCGCCGCCGGTCTGCTGTCCGGAAAACACAGCAGGAGCGGCCCCGCGGCCGACTCAAGGCTCGCGACAAACGCCGGATACAACCGCAGATACTGGAAGGAAGGCAATCTTGACGCGGTGGATGAGCTGACAGCCATAGCATCGAATGCCGGAATGACTCTCCTTGAGCTGGCGCTCAGCTGGCTGGTCTCCAGAAAAGAGGTGGACAGCCTGATCGTCGGAGCGAGCAAATACGACCACGTCGTGCAGAACATAGGCATCGTCTCGGAACCGAAGCAGATCTCCGACGAACTGCTCCAGAGGTGCGACGAGGTATGGAACGGGATAAAGGGTAACTACTTCAACTACCACTGAGAAGTTTATACAGAGTGTATTATTAGAGAGCGGATGCGGTTGAGCGCATCCGCTCTTTATGTTAAACTATACAGGTTGAGAAAAAATGTAGAAATGAGAAAGATCATATGAGCAGAAACGAACAGCCCATGCAGGAACAGACCAAACTCTGGAACAGATCCTATATCATGATCCTTGTGATCAGCACTTTCATACATTCGGCGTCCTACATGGTCACACCGTTCATAACAAAGTTCGCGCTGAGCCTCGGCGCTCCTCTTACGATAGCGACGACTATCGCGTCGCTGATCTCGGTGTCCGCGCTGATCATCCGGCCCTTCGCCGGAAGGACCGCCGACCGGTTCAACAGGAAAGCCATAATCCTTATTGCCAATACAGTCACTTTCATCTGCATACTGATGCTGGCACGGGTCAGATCGGTCGACGGACTCGTCGTCGTAAGACTGATCCACGGCATAGCGTTCTCGTTCACCGGAGTGGCCATGATGGCGTTCAACTCCATGTTCATCCCCAAGGACCGCCTCGGAGAAGGAATGGGCTGGATGGCCCTGAGCACCATAGTATCGCAGTCCCTGGGACCGAGCCTCGGTACCTGGCTCGTCGATCATTTCGACTATTCCGCGTCCTTCTATGCGGCTGCGGCCATAACGCTGATCGGTGTCGTCATATTCTGCTTCATCCCCTACAGCAAGCCCGAGAGCGCGGAGAGAAAGAAGTTCGACATAAACGACTTCATCATCATCAGGCTCATTCCGTACGCGCTTATCCTGTGCCTGTTCAGCAGCGGCAACGGTCTCATCACTTCCATGCTCGTGGTCTTCGGAGAGCACAGGGGGATCGAGAACGTTAGCATCTTCTTTACGGCGTATTCCATAGTTATGTTCATGGTGCGTCCCTTCTCCGGCAAACTTGTTGACAGGAAGGGACTGCGCATAGTCCTGTATCCGTCGCTGCTCATCGCAGCCATAGGCTTCATTGTGCTCGGCAGTGCCAGAACGCTCACAGCGGTTATCATCGCGGGCATCCTCAAGGCGATCGGACAGGGATCAGGCTCTCCGGCGATCCAGTCCACATCTCTCAAGATGATCGGCAGGGAAAAAGCCGGCGTCGTCAGCAGCACCTGCTACATCGGAGCCGACGTGGGGAATGCGATCGCTCCGATCATCGGCGGTTATGTCGCGGAGAATTTCGGATACGAGGTCATGTTCAAAGGCTATGCGGTCATCCTCTTCGTGGTCGGCACCATCATCTTTACGATAAAATGGAAGTACGACTACAAGAAATACGGAGTCATGTGCTGAAACATCTTTTCCAAAGACAAAGCTATCCCGGTCTGTCACCAGACCGGGATAATTGTTTCTCTGAGAGATTCAGTTCTGTCCGAGGATGAGGCTCTTCGTCATCCTGTCGATCAGTTCGGCCATGTCCTCAATGGGAGTGCGGAATCCTGAGAGGATCCACTCCCTTATCACAGCAAGGGAACCGACCATGGCGAAGTAGAGCAGATATTCCTTCTTTTCATCGGGAATACTGTCATCCATGCGCGGCTTCACGGCGTTGACGACGTCGCGGGAGAATTTCTGCACGAATGTCTCTGAATCCTTGAAGGTAAGCAGAGTGCGGAAGTGCATGGAATTAAGCTGAACATAGGACAGGAAACGCCTTATGCATTCCAGGCTAGAGCAGTCTCTGTCGGGCCCGGTGATCATATCGCGGGCTACCGTGATGATGTCGTTCTCCGCCTCCATGAGGAGCTGTTCCGTGTCCGCATAGTGCAGGTAGAAGGTCGTCCTGTTTATCCCGGCTTCTTCACAGAGCCTCTTGACGGTTATCCTGTCAAAGGGGCGATCCTGCATGAGCGTGATAAGGGCATCCTTAAGCATTCTTTTTGTCAGCCTGACCCGTTGATTTTCCATCTTTTCACCATTCCACAGATTAGAACAGAATTGTTGATTTCTTGCTTAATAATACAGTCTCACCGCGGTTCAAGTCAATGATGCTGAAAATACGATAAGAAAATTTTAGCGTGCTTACGCGGCGTCCGGACTTGTTCCGGCAGTGTCTGCCGGATGACACATCATGTCAGGACCGTGAAGAACCCCGGAAGAGCTCAGCTGAGAAGTTCTCTGCCGAGCCTGTATGCATTGGCTAGGTCCTGAGGAAAACGGGTATCGCGGGACTCCTGTTTGCGCACCGGATCGAAGGCGGAGCTTGAGTATCTGGAGTAATCATCGAACTGCAGGGTGTCCAGAGCGCACAGCACGGATGTCTCTCCGACCATCGAGCTGAACTTTTCCTTTTCCGACTCTATGAACTCCTCATAGAACTCCTGCCTGGGCACGTTCATGGTGTATATCAGAGCGACTCTGAGGTGACGGTCATATGCCACGGTGCCGTCGGTGCTGTAGGTGTGGCTGGGGAACCAGAGTCTCTCGCAGAAGCTTCTTACCATACCCGGGTCGGAGCCGAAATATACAGGGGAGGAGATTATCAGACCGTCCGATTCGAGGATCTCGTCGAGCACAGGCTTCAGATCGTCCGCGACCGCGCATCTCCCGAAGCCCGGGGAGTCCAGACGCTTGCATGCGAAGCAGCTCCTGCAGCCCGTGTAGTTCAGCTTGTAGAGGTCTATCCTCTTTGTCTCATATCCGGCTTCCGAAGCGCCTTTGAGGGCGCTGTCAAGCATTTTTGCGCTGTTCCAGTTCATCCTTGGGCTGCCGTTTATTCCTATCACTTTCTTCATGGTGAGTTCCTCCGTACAAGACAATTCTAGCATGCTATAGAGGATACTGCACGGCATGCCCGAAAATGGAAAACCGCAGCCGGATACCGGCTGCGGCTGAAGATGACTGATCTGTCAGGCCCTGGAGGGCACGGTCAGGAGGGAGATGATCCCTATGATGATGAGGGCCGGCAGTGCGACCGCTATAAGGCCCTTAAGGAAGATGCCCAGCAGTGTCAGGGGAAGGAAGACCAGTGAGAATACTACCTTGCCGATCCCCCATGCGAGCCTGAGCGCGAAGAACAGGAGCCTTCCGAAGATCATTATCATCAAGATCGAAAACATGATGGTGAACATTTTCTTTACCTCCGATCTGTATATTCTGCATCAGCTGTGTGTTTCAACAGGCTGTTTTCTGACTTGCAAAGATATTGTATAATCAGTAGACGGAAGAAAAAATGGAAAAAAGTGATAAATAAGCCGAGTTTTTTGGCATATAACCGCGAAATACGTCTGGGGGATCGATATGGGAAGGAAATCAGTAAAAGAGAACAAGACAGTCTACCAGCTCGCAAGGGAGGAACTGGGGCTCACCAGGGAAGCCGCTTCCGACGTCCTGGGGTACATCAGCGCCGACAGGATCGAGAAGATCGAGAACGAGAAGACTCTCGCGCGCCCGGAAGAGGTAGTCACAATGTCCCAGTGCTACAAAAAGCCGGAACTGTGCAACTACTACTGCTCCCATGAATGCCCCATCGGGATCGGCACCGTGCCTGAACTCAAGATCAAGGATCT
Organism: Oscillospiraceae bacterium; assembly: GCA_017548485.1. Classification (GTDB taxonomy): domain Bacteria; phylum Bacillota; class Clostridia; order Oscillospirales; family Ruminococcaceae; genus RUG11783. Next base: position 42,413 of record JAFYZY010000029.1, read on the forward strand.
GTCCCAGATCACTCTTGAGGTCCTTGCCAATCTGACTGCTCTCAACAGGGAGAGAGACAGACTGGTGGAGATCACGGTGGACGGCACGATATCCGAGGACGAGAGGAAGGATTTCGAGGAGATCCGCGAGAAGCTCAGCGAGATGGCGGTCGCCGTCAATTCACTTTCTCTGTGGGCAGACAATGCCATCAATAACGGGAAGATAGAAAAATAATACTTGCAGTCAAGGCAGGACTCCCGTCCTGCCTCTTTTGTTTACAGTTGCATAAAGCGTTATGACATCAACGATCATTGAGCGGAGGACTGACATTTATCAGGACGCCGCGGAAAGGACAGATCATGAATATCCCCGAAAGTTTCCTCAAAAACCAGGTATTTGATTCAAGAGCCATAGGTTTCAACCGTCAGCTGATCCCGAGACCTTCGTCCGGAGGAGTCCACGAGAACAATCAGGTTGGTTACGATGTCATGCCGGACGGAAACGTGAGGGTGTACCTGAACGGACCCGCCGCGAACGAAGTCACCGCAGGATATCCGGGCAACATGGTCAGCCTCGAGAAGGGGGAAGACGGGATGTGGACCGGTGTTATCCGGTATGAGGAGCCCGGCCTCAAGCAGCTGATATTCAACGTCGACGGGGTGAGGATAGTCAACCCGCTGGCGCCTATAGGATACGGATGGGGATTCGGCATCAACTACATAGAGGTCCCGGATCCCGAACAGGATTTCATCCTTATAAAGAAGGTCCCTCACGGCAGCGTCACGCTGGAATACTTCGAATCGGAAGTGACCGGAGAGACCGAGTGCTGTGTCGTGTATACGCCTCCGATGTACCAGACCGATCATGACAGGAAGTATCCGGTGCTGTACCTGCAGCACGGCGGCGGCGAGAACGAGACCGTATGGACACACATGGGAAAGTGCAATTTCATCATGGACAACCTTCTGGCGGAAGGAAAGGCGATCCCGTTCATCATAGTCATGAACAACATGATGATGCAGGTCAACACGGATGGCAGACCTCACGAGGACATAAATCAATACAGCGATATGCTGATAAATGACTGCATCCCGTTCATCGAGTCCCGCTACCGCGTGATCGCCGACAAGAAGCACCGCGCTGTGGCCGGGCTGTCAATGGGATCGCTCCTCTCTGGAAAGATCATCATGGAACATCAGGATGTGTTCGGATCCGCCGGACTGTTCACCGGCTATACATGGCCTGAGATCCAGGGACGCACGGAGGAGGAACACGAGAAGCAGTACAGAGCCCTGGACGACGCGGAGTCATTCAACCGTGAAGTTGACCCGTTCTTCGGGGCCATGGGGAATCTGGAGATCTCCATACCTCTGTTCAAAAAGGAAGGGGAGATCTGCAGAGAGAAGGGAATTAACTACATCCAGAAGATATATCCGGGACACCATGAATGGAGAGTGTGGAGAGCGGCTTTCCACGACTACGCTCAGCTTCTGTTCAGGAAGGACTGAAAAGGAGAC
>JAFYZY010000030.1 GCA_017548485.1 Oscillospiraceae bacterium
AATATGACACCGCATCTGGGCAAGAGTCTCGGAGCGTATTCCGGCGGCATGAAGCAGCGTCTTCTTGCCGCTGCTTCCATAATGGGGCATCCGAGCCTGCTGATAATGGACGAGCCCATGGCGGGTCTTGACCCCAAGGAACGCGTGCATCTGCGCAATGTCCTGGCTGACATCTCAAAGGAAGCTATCGTGCTGGTGGCGACCCATGTCGTCCCGGACATCGAGACAGTGGCGGACAAGGTGCTGATCCTCAAGCAGGGCCAGCTCCACGACATGGACTCACCGGAAGTGCTGGAAATGAAATATGCGAGCACTACCGGCATGGAGGGAGTATACCTGAGCATCTTCGGAACGGAGGATATCGATGAATCTTCCTAAGTACGAAGGCCTCAAGCTCTTTAGCAGGGAGTTCGTGGTGCTGGGCCTGATCTTCTGTTTCATCGCAGACCTTTTTCTGCTCTTCGCGTTCACGGACAGGAGGCTTGCGGAGACCAACCGCGATCTCATGAAGGATCTCGGTAATGTCAGCCCCCAGGAACAGCTGGAGGCGCTGCAGGAGAGATACGATACCGTGTCCGATCTGTATTCGATCGACTGGTATGTGCGTCAAGGAACTTGGAACGTTCAATCTGAGGATATACTCCGCAGCCTTTTGGATCAGTATGGGGACTTGTACGAGAACAACTCCTATAAGCTTTACACATCCACATATGAGACAGAGCTCAACTATCTGTCGGTGATACGTTCGGAGCTCTCCCCAGTCGCAGGCTACAAGCAGTTCCTCGCCAACACCCAGAAGCAGGTCGAGGAGTATTCCGCGATCTCCATATTCAACAACACCGACACATTCTCCTACCGTAACATGGTCAAAGCTGCGGAGGACTACCGCAGACTGTCTGAAACGGATCTTGACATAGAGTATTATCCGCAGCAGGGAGTATATACGGCGCTGAGCTTCAGTTACACGGATCTGTTCATCCTCCTGAGCGTGGTGCTGGTCTCCGGACTTCTCATAACGGGAGAGTACGATGCCGGGATCTACAGTTATATCCTGACATTCCCGAACGGCAGGTCGAGGACCGCGTTCGCGAAATATCTGGCGATGTCGGTGAGCCTTCTGTTCATCGTGGGAGCGCTGTACGGCATAAACCTCGGGTACTGCGCGGGCGTGTATGGACTGGGCTCGCTCACGAGACACGTCCAGGCGATGCCGTTCCTCATGCGCTTCACGTATCCGGTGAGAATCTGGCAGTACATACTAATATTCATATTCGCAAAGTGGCTGGTATCCTGCATCCTGGGCGGCGCAGTCATGCTGATAGTCCAGAGGACCGGAAAGATCCTTTCGGGGACAGTCCTGTCGCTTGCATTCTACGGAGCGAACTATCTTCTGTATAAAGCGGCATCTCCAAACACGAAGCTGGCATGGCTGCGGTTCATCAACTCGTACGGTATGATGCGCATCAATGAGTGGCTGGGCACATACCTCAACTATGACGTAAACGGACAGCCGTTCTCGTCCAAAGCCCTCATCGCGATCGCGTTCGTGATCCTGTCGCTGCTGTTTCCGATCCTGTTCGCTCTGGCATATCCTCATAAGCCAAAGGCCAGGGGCTCGGTCCTGTCGTGGCTGCGGGAGAAGATCTCGGTATCAAAGCCTACCACAGTGCAGCGGGAAGAGGATCACAAGAACTTCATTCTGGGCGGTGTAGCTCTGGTGCTGGCTGTGGCGCTGGCGGTGGCTGTATATTCCGGGATAAAGAAGGACAATCTGATCACCGCAAAAGAGATCTACTACAGTCTTTACATAAGACCGATGTCTGGCCCCTACGACGAGAGATGCAGAGACGAGATGCAGGCGATAGCGGACTCAGATGAGTTCCGTGAGATCGACCGCATGGAGGAGCTTAACAGCAGAGGCCTGGTATCACCTGAGGACTATAAGGCGTTCTATTATTCCCATTATGATGACTACAATAGGAAGGAATCATTCGGAGATCTTCTGAACAAAGTGTCCTATGTAAAGTCGCATCCCGGCGCGCAGATCATGTACGAGACGGGATACAAAAAGCTGTTCGACCTCAAGGAGCTGACAGACAAGGCGGACATGGTCAAGGCGTTTGTGATCATCCTGATCTGCTGCTGCAACATCTTCTGTCAGGAAAAGACAGCGGGGATGGATAAGCTTCTGGGCGCGCTGGCAAACGGAAGGAACCGCCTGCAGCGCGCAAAACACAGGAACATCGTCGCGATCAGTCTCGCAGTGGCGGGAATGTCGCTTCTGGAGCGGATGATATCGGTGGCAAAGGATTACGGCCTTCCGGCATTCTTTGCGCCGGCGATGAGCATGCAGGAGTATTCACAGCTCCCGAGGTGGATCAGCGTCTTCGTGCTGTATCTTATTACGGCGGGATGCAGGTTCCTCGCGTGCTATATCTGCGCATTGGTGACGGCATATATCTCCGGCAGGCAGAAGAGCGCGGTATCGGTATTGTTCTTCTCGTCCATCGTGCTGCTGGGTCCGATACTGCTGAACATCCTTGGCATCAAGGGCCTCAAGAACGTCGGACTCTATCCGATGATGCATTTCGGGGCGCTGCTGTCTGACAGCGGGGACAGGATATTCGCAGTATGCTGTCTGGCGGCGTCCATAGCATTCGCGTATGTGATGAGGAAGGAACTTCTGGAGAGGTACAGGGACTGATGGAAACGGTGCTTGAGATAAAGAACGCAGACCTGTACGCTGCGGAAGGCGACGGGATCCGGAAAGTCATATCCGGATACGATCTGACCGTGAACAGCGGTGATGTAACGACAGTTACAGTTGACAGCGCGGAGGAAACGCATCTGCTTTACGGTATCATCACCGGGAACAGGGAACCTACTGCCGGGACGGTCAAGAGAAAAAAGGGAATGATCGGCAGGATCCGTAAAGGCTCGGAAGTGTTTGCAGAGCTGACAGTACGGGAGAATATCGGACTGGCAGCGAGCGGTAAGATCCGGGAAGACGTTCTGCAAGGCTTTGGATTCGATCCCGACATGGATACAGCGGAACTCGGCAGAGCAGACAGAGTGAAACTGCTGTTTCTGCAGAGATACCAGCAGGAGCCTGTGTATATCACAGCGGAGGAGCCGTTCACCGGGCTTGATGAGGATGAGATCCGGCAGGTGACAGAGTTCATCATGGAAGAGACGGAAAAGACCGGTATCCCGGTCGTGATGATAGAGACGAAAGAAACAGGAGGAACACCTGGATGAAGATAAAGAAGATACTGTCGGTATTGCTTTGCCTTGTTATCATGGCAGGCATGTGCATGCCTGTCATGGCTGAGGATGAAACGCCGCCAGCGCAGGAGCAGACAACGGAGCAGGGCAGCGCGGAGAACGGAGAAGCAGGAGGAGCACAGCAGGAGTCTCAGTCCGATCCGGCAGCAGAACCTGAACCGTCAGCAGATCCGGAGCCTGAACCGTCAGATGATCCCGAGCCCGAACCTGAGCCGGAAGAACCTCCTGTACGTGATCCCATTAGAATGTCTGTCACTGATACGCCGCAGGTCAAGGCGGGAGAAAGCGTGAAGTTTGACGTGGAGTTCACTGCGGAAACAGGGTATACCATAGATTCAGTAGAGATGGTGACATCCACGGACATCAACACGTTCCCGTTCAACATAGACCTGTCGAATTACAAGGTGTTCTACGGCGCGGATAAAGCTGTGTATCCCTTTGATCTAACCGCCAGGACTGAAGCGAACGAGGGATACTACAAGATTCCTGTGGACGTGAACTATACCGGCTCCGGCATCGCCGATACCGTGCAGTTCCTCATCCCGGTATATGTGACAGCGAAGAAGAAGGAGGAGCCTGAACCGGAGCCCGTTGAACCGCCCGTGCAGGATCCGGTCAAGATGTCCGTGAGCGACACCCCGACAGTCAAGGCCGGGGGGAGCGTGAGGTTCGACGTGGAGTTCACAGCAGAGGAAGGATTCATCATCGATTCCGTGGAGATGGTCACATCCACGGATATCAACACATTCCCGTTCAGCATAGATCTGTCGAACTATAAGGTATTCTACGGAAAAGACAAGGCCGTATATCCGTTTGACCTTAAGGCCAGGGCGGAAGCGAGCGAGGGATACTACAAGATCCCGGTGAACGTGAACTACACATGGTCCGGCACGGCCGGTACCGTGCAGTTCCTCATCCCTGTATATGTGACAGCTGAAAAGAAGGAAGAAGAACCTGAGCCTCAGCCTGACACGAGGCCTTTGCCCAAGATGATAGTGTCAGCAGTGAGCACGGATCCTCCGGAGATAGAGCCAGGATATGATTTCGTACTGTCGCTGACGGTAAAGAACACATCTGGAAGCGCGGCGGTAAAGAATATGGAGATAACCGTGACGCCGCAGGGCGGAGCGTTCTCCTCAACGTCCGGTACGACATCGACATTCGTATCGTATCTCGGCGCGGGATGCAGCAAGACGATAAGCATGGGCATGACGCCGAAGGACGGGCTGGCCCCGGGTGTGTACAACATAGATGTGAGGATGGTGTACGACACGACGGTCAACAACGCGTCGTCGTCCGCGAACGAGACTATCACCGTAACTGTAGCTCAAGCGCCGCAGGCGAGAGTGGCGGCAATAGACGTCAATCCGTACGGCGAGGCGTATGTCGGAGAGAGCATCAGTCTGAAATCTGCTGTGTACAATGTCGGGAAGTCGACGCTCTACAACGTATTCGCGACGTTCAGCTGCGCGGAAGGGATCATCTCGTCAAAGGAAGTGTTCCTGGGGAACATAGAAGCCGGAGGAACGGGAGAGATCTCGGCATACGTATCGGCTCTGAATATAGGTAAGACCTCCATCAAGCTCAGCGTCAGGTATGAGGACAGCAGCGGGAAGACATACACTCTGGAAGGCGATGTGCAGTACCAGATAAGCGAGAAGCAGCAGAACAGTTCGGATATCCTACCGGAGCCTGAGGATGACAACGGAAACATCCTCAAGTGGGTGTGGATCGGGATAACGGCTGCGGCAGCGGCTGCAGGAGGATATGTCGTCTACAGACGCAGGAAAGGGATGGCTGCAGAAGACACGGAAGAATGAGCATCGTCCAATACTACAGGATAAACAGAAAACTTCTTGCAAAAGAAAAGCGACCCCTGGTCCCGTTCGTGTTTCTGGGACTGGGGATCGTTCTGGTACTGTTGGCCTACAGTTTTGGGCCTGGTCTCAGAAGAAATCTCCTGAAGGAATACTGCGACAGCCCGCTCAGAGGCGTGATATTGGCGGAGACGGAAGACGGGTCTGCGATAAACGGGTCCGTGGTATCCAAAGTAAGCGGCTTATCAGGAATCAGCGGAGCTACGGGAGTATATGAGTTTTCAGCCGAGATCGGATACGGGAAGAACTCCGTGCCAGTGACGGTGTGGGCGATAGATAGAAAACACATCGCTGACATGAAACTGAAATACATATTCGCGTCTGAAGACGCGCTGTTGTCACAGCTGCCCCTGGTAATGCAGAGCGAGACAGCGCGATGGCTGGGAGATAATGTTTCGGCAGGAGACAGAGTATCAGTCAGCATCTCTGGTTCTGATCAGGTATCTGCGGAGATCGCGGCAGTAGCTGATACAGAAGACAGGGGTGATCAGCTGAGCAGCGTGCTGAACGGTAAAGTGTTCGCGGGGATGGAGGATGTAGCTTCCGTAATGTCCATCCTGTTTGAACACGAGACATGGCCGGGACAGGATTCCGTGAGCGGGTCATCAGGCCTTGAGAGGATGAAGTACCGGTATGTCATGGCGTTCGCGGAGGACCCTAAGAAGATAGAGAAAGTCAAAGAAACATTGGAGAGCGTCGGATACAGATGCATCACAGGATTTGAGGGACATGCGGAGCAGATAGACAGGAACAAGCCGAAAGCTTGGGGGTTTCTTTTGTCCGGATCATCGTTCCTTCTGTGTGCTTTTTACCTGATATGGCAGATGAGGAGACAGAGGCTGGAAAGCAACAGGGACAGGATCGATATGCTGAGAGATCTCGGGTGGGAGAAGCCGGGAATAAAGACATTGTTTCTGATCGATCACAGGGTGCTGACAGTGATAACGATAGCGATATCTGTCATTGTTATGGTATTACTTAGCGCGTTGAGTAAGAGCTTGTCTATACTGTGATATTCACATACTGCCGATAGGCTATACTGCATTTCTATAATATCTATGACTTCCGTTTTTGAACGTTTATTTGCCTGTAACAATGTCGTTCACGCCGTAAAACCTGTCGTTCACGCCGTTACTCTTTAAAATGCTCAACGCTGGCTATAGTATGAAAATGCAAGCATCATAAAACGAAAAGGAGGTTTTGACCATGTATAGAATGATGAGGAAACTTGCATATCTCACACTGCTGCTGGCAGCGGTAGCGTCCAAGGTCCCGTGCTGGGGCCCTAATTATCAGCCTGTAACACCAAGTGCATTGAAGTAGCGTTTATAAAATGGAGGGCAGATGACCTGCGAGTTTTTGAAGCTCTCCTGCTATTGTCATATGTTGCACGTAAGGGTGATTTACTATGAAAAAGAGGATTTCCATAATAGTGTTTGTTGCGGCGCTGCTGCTTTCGATTTCAGTTGTATCAGCAGCTTCAACAACTTTTTTTACCGCAAATCGTGACGGTTATCGTTGGGTTGGCACTGGAACGGTATCCGGGAGCAAAGCAACTGCAAAACTGACAGGAACAGTAAACGGTTCCAATTATATTCCTTCATATGATTGCGATGCTGAGAGTTGGGTCATTGGCTATGATGCAAATTGGAACTATTTGGGTGGTGCTCATAGCGTTGGAACCACGTATGCAAACGCTGTATTCATATCAACTCAGGATGTTTATCACATGGGCGCAGAGTTTGAATTCAATGGGTTAACAAGAGGCGTGTACACATTATCCAGATAAAATGGCGAAAAGTATAAGTGTTGTTGGTCAATCCGGCAACACTTATACTTTATTTGACTTTCAGTGGAAAATACATGGATACAACAAATGAAAAAAATAACAAAATTAATACTTCTTTTGATTGTCACTATCGGATGCTTATCTAGTTGTAAAAAAGCAGATCCTCTTATCGATAATACAGAATACGGTGTAGAGTGCGAAGCTCAGAACAAGTATCTGCTAATCAACAGTACGGGTTTTCAAGAAGTTGGAAAAGCATTTATCGGTACAGCTGGTATGGTTGGGCGGTATCTTCGTCTATACGATCTGGACAGTAAGGTGTCCAGTGTGCTTTGCTCAGATCCATCGTGCACACACGATTCCAACAACTGCAGCGCATATCTCAACTCCGGCCAAGTGTCTTATTACGACAACAAGATATATTACATATCTAATGATTCGGGAAATTATTCAGGTGATTGGATTCTCTGGAAAGAGGATATAACCGGCAACAATAAGACAAAAGTCAAAGCAATATCATTGGAAGATGTTATTTTTAAATATCAACCGCAGCAGATCGTATTGCACCACGGTAAAGTATATTTGCGAGGAATTGCAAGCACCGTGGATGGAGCCAAGCCTGAATACCGTATCTCGCTACTATCTGCACGTATAGACGACAACAGTGATTATCAGGTTCTTGTTGACAAGACAATCTCTTCCGGAGTTAGTACAAGTTGGAGGTTTGTAGGTGATTATGTGTATTTCATGATAAAGGAAATATCTCAGGATAATAATGACGTCAAAATCACGATCATGCGTTTTAGTACGGTAGACGGGAAAGAAGAGACTGTCTATGTAGAATCGGGTATTACAGATAAAGTTGCGGATTTCTGGGTAACTGTCAATGAAGTGATTTTACTGGCAGGCATAAATGAAAACGATCATCCATGCTTATGGAAACTGAGCAATGACAAGAGAGAAACAGTTGTTCTTTGGGAAGGTATTAAAAGCGAGATTCCAATAATTATGGAAGATATCGCTGTTGTTTCATATTATGTCGATGAAACAAGATATATTTACATAAAAGACTTTGATAATGATTCTGTTTATTCAGGACCATTGTTTGTAAACAGAGCAGAAGGTGTGGATAAAGATTTGGGAACGCAGGGTTATGGTTTTGCCGTAGTTGGAGGAGATAAGGATAAGGTAATTATTAATCTGATTGGCTTAATCAACGAACGCAAGATCTATACGATCCTGTTTGATTTGAAGAATGACATGAAATCGACAGTATTATGGACTGACGGGAACTAAAGGAGCACGCAATGCAGCTATTCCTGGACAATGTGACGAAAAGATACGGAAATCCTTTAGCTCTTGACGGATTCACATATTCGTTCGCTCCTGGGATATACGGTATTCTCGGAGCGAACGGCGCCGGTAAGAGCACCATGATGAACCTTATAACAGACAACCTCCGCCGGGACGGAGGTGACATCACATATGACGGAACAGAGATCCGAGAGCTCGGCGCAGGATACAGAAAGCTGCTGGGCTATATGACACAGGAGCACGCCCTCTTTGAAGGGATGACAGCGGAGAGCTTCCTGGTATATATGTGCAGGCTCAAGGACATTCCGGGAAAGATCATCAAGGATGAAGTGAGCAGAGTGCTTCAGCAGGTGAACCTGGAAGATGAGAGGCATAACACCATCGATAGCTTTTCAGGCGGCATGAAGCAGAGGATGCTTCTGGCGCAGTCGCTGCTGGGAGACCCTAAGATACTGATCCTGGATGAGCCCACATCAGGACTCGATCCAAAGGAGAGGGTAAGGTTCAGGAACAATCTCAAAGATATATCGAAGGACAGGATAGTGCTCCTCGCTACGCATATAGTCAGCGATCTGGAAGCTGTAGCAGACGAGATACTGCTGCTCAAGAAAGGCAGACTGCTGAAGTCTGGAACGCCTGAGGAGCTGATCGAGTCGCTTCCGGAAGATACGGTTCCGGTCCTTCACAGCCTGAGTCTGGAAGACGTGTATCTGTATTATCTGGGGGAAGATGACGATGCATGAGGCAGCGCGGATATTCTCAGACAGAAAAAGACTGTTTCTTTTCCTGTTCCTGCCGGTATTGTGTCTTATCGTGTTCTATTACAGTAAATGTTTCAGATACGACGGTGACGTCCGGCTTTGGAAGCAGGACGCAGATGTGTACAGCAGGCTCATAGAGAAATACAGAGATCACAGTCCTGCTGACATACTGAACGATTTTGACCAGACACAGCAATACACCGATCATGAATACAGACTGCTGGAAAATGCTAAATATCTGAGCAGTTACCATGAGTATCTTGACAATGTCAGAGAGCAGGCGGAACGCCTGAAGAAGACCAGTATCTTCAGCACAGATGAGAAGTCATATACATACAGGAACATCATCAAAACGGCAGAAGATTTCGCAGCCTGTTCCGCAGACGATATCAAGCTGGGGAACTACACCGCAGTAGAGGATATGTTAGGCAACGGAAGCGCGGACTGGTTCTATCTGGCTTCAATAGTTTTTCTTGTTATGGCGTTTATGGATGAGAATGGAAAGATGCTTCTCGCCATAATAAGAGCGACACCGGCAGGCAGAGGGAGACTGACTGCAGCGAGGATGACTATCCTCGCCTGTTTCTCCGCTGTCATGACAGGACTCTTTTACCTTGTGCCGCTGGAGATCTCCCTGATGATAAACGGAGGCAGGGAAGATCTCTCCAATCCCGTACAGTCAATGATCGAGATGCAGAAGTGCACGGAGCAGATCTCTGTGGCGGGATTCATCGTCAGATATCTCCTGATAAAAGCTGCAGCGGGGTTCCTGATCGGGATGATACTGTGGTTCATCGTGAGCTTTATAGAGAGACGTCAGCAGAGCTGGACGGCAGCCGCGATATTTGTGACGGGAGAGTATCTCCTTTACAGCAACATACAGCCTCACTCCACAATGAGCATCCTGCGGGATGTGAATGTGTTCTCGTTTCTGTTTGCGGAGAAGCTCTTCACTGAATATGAGAACGTCAATGTTTTCTCTTTTCCAGTCAGGCACGGCACACTTCTGGTGTGGGTCGCCGTTATTATGGCGGTATGCCTCGGGACGGCGCTGGTGCTATTAGGCTGCAGAAGGTATTCGTTAGGCGATAACGGAGCCGGGAAGGCAGGAAAACTAATCAATACCTTCGGCGACATGCTGAGGTCCCGCATGCACCTTTACGGCCTGGAGTCATACAAGATCGTTTTCTGCAGTATCACGGGATTAGCGCTGATAGCATGTATCATCGGGACACAGACGGTCCTCTGCACAGATGTCCGCTACGCGACTATCGAAAACTATTTATATCAAAGGTACATCAATGAGATAAAAGGACCGGTGACCGAAGACACCTTCAGATACATCCGTGAAGCAAAGGACTATCTGGATACAGCTGATATGGATGTGGGTGATTATGAGGAAGCGCTGTACAGGCTGGAAGAATATGTCAGCAGCATTGATGAGGGAGACTGGGTGGTGGATGAGATCGCATTGCTCGACATCTACGGAGAACGGGCCTGGATCATGCCGAGACTGAACAGTCTGATGGCAGCGGTCTTCCTGACGCTGAGCCTTTCAACGCTGTTCACAGCAGAGAAGGATATGGACATTACCAGACTCGTCCGCTCGACGGCCAGAGGGAGAAGATATCTGTTCTGGATCAAATATGCCGTGGCTCTGACGGTCACACTGTTCATATGGTACAGGGTATACTGCGGAGAATGGCGGGCGATCATCGCTTACCTCGGGAGAGAAGTTCTCGATGCGCCGTGCAGCAGTTATGCGACCTTCCGAAGCTATGGAAGCATAACGCTGAAACAGTTTCTGCGACTTCTGTATCTCCTAAAACTGGTCCTGATGATCATTCCTGTAAATATCAGTGTGTTCGTGTGCGAGAGATACAGAAGTTATGAGAAGTGTCTGCTGATGAATGGGTTGATCATAGCGATCCCTGCGTTTATCTATCTTCTGCACTTCAGCCAGATCTCGTTCTATACACCGATATCATTGCTGGCGGACAGGAATCCGTTATTGAAGGGGACGTCAAGCTTTGTAGAATTGATAATATGGTCCGTTATAGGAGTATCAGCACTGATCTGGGCAGAGAGAGAATGGGGTAGTCTCAAGCCATGAGACAAAGTAACTTATTACATCCTTCATGCAAGATGGTTGTTGTGTTTTGAAGATAGCAGAGAGTTAAAGTTCCATATCTCTGCTATGGTGACGTACTTCTCTCGTGTTTGGCTGTGTAATGCTTTTTGATTCTCTAGATACTTCGCGTTGTAAAGAAAGCTCCTGCACCTTAGTGATTAACATTTTTGCAATACTAGGAAATTGCTCGAGTGCCTGTAGAAAGGGTTTGCATTTCTCTTGCAGTTGATCAAACTTTTCCTGAAGTTGATCGAATTTCTCCTGTAGTTTATCAAGAGCATTAGATGCACTATAATATTTTGCACGGTAGCGTGTAGCTTCATTTTCTGTTTCTATGACCCTTGATTTCAGAGACTCGATTTGAGCTCTACTATCGACACCGGTTACTGCAAGAGCCTTAAGATCAGAATACTCTTCAGGAGATAAACTGATTTTCCCGGTAAGTGATTTCTTTCCCATAGCATCAACATCCGCTCTGGTTTTATTCACTGCAGCGATAGGTTCATAGGCTGCTTTTTCTCTCTCCAGATCTTTGGTTAGAGTGTTGAGCTCCTGTTTTTTGAGATCCACATCATCACTTATAAGAAAGTATTCCTGCTCGGAAAGATACTTTTCTTCGTTGATCTCAGAAAGCCTTTCGCTGTCTTTCTGTATCTGATACTGCAGGGAAGTGAGGTGCTCCGAGGTACTTCCAAGAGCACCTCGTTCGAAATCGCGGTATCCAGCATCACGCATATGATCGATGAATTCATCCTGCAAAATGCTGTATGATGGTCTGTATTTAGGCTTGCCGTTTGATCTGAAAACTGGTTCCCCACGGTCATTTATCATAGGTTCAGTGGACGCCCATTTCTTTGAATGACTGATCTGATGGATCACCTCTTTGACAGTCCCGCGCAGTTCAGGATTCTTACAGCGCTTGCTCCAGCAGATCTCTTTGTCTACAACAGGAACCACTACTGCGTGCATATGATAGTGGTAAGTCGGAACTCCGAGCTCATCCGTTGCGGCTTTATTGATCTCGTCTGCGTGCATCACAGCGGAGAGTATATAGTCGGATCCGAACTTCTTTTTCAGGAAGTGATACGCTTCTTCGTAGAACTGTTTGGCGTATTCATAACCGCCGTGGCGGTCAAAATACATCGTATTTACATCGAAAACGAGCTCATCAAAGAGCGTTGCATCCGGTCTAAGACCCCGCCTTGATACCATCCCTTTTTCTTCCATCTCAGTGAGGATTTCCATATATGTCCTGTCTCCGGGATCCTTGAAATGTACGTTGTACGGTATCCTTTCGGGATCGACATTTATATTCGAATAGGTGTCATTTTTGCGCTCATTGTGCCTCTCAGAGGCTCCAATCGAGGAGGCCCCGTATTGTTTCACTCTGACGCAGCTAAAATCGGTTTTAGGCATGTTTTTCCTTTCTTTTCGGCCCAGATCTTAATCTGAGCATTTCGTAAATATGCGGATCGATGTGCTGTTTTCCGTTACACAACATTCGCAGAATGTGTGTAACCCACTATGACACTTTCACGGTTTTTCGACCGTGTAAAGATGTCGTGGGCAAGGGGAGGACCCCTTGACTCCCAGAGAAGAGCAATAAAAGACAGTGCCAGTAGCCGGGGCACTGCCTTTATTGCTTTGATTTTGTTACCAGCCGATAAAACATAATCCGATGCGGTTTCAAGATGTCAATAAGTCAATAAGGCGGTATGAATCAGGGGAAGAGGTCAGTTAATGACTTCTTCCCCCGACTCGTTGTACTTATTGACTTATTGAACTGTTCCCGTCGGGAAGATACCAGGTCCACAGATCTCCGATCTTTATCGACCTGGCATTTACAGACTTCTTTGCTTTTTTGATCGTGCCCTGTTTGAAGCCTGCGTCTTTAAGACGCGCTTCACACTCCGATGCCGGATGCGGCCTGTTGTCTGAGAGCATTTCCTGAATAAAGTCTGCTGCTTCGCGCGTCTTATCAGCCGGCCTTCCGATCGTGGTCGCACAGAATCCCTTCATCAGTTTTTCTGCTGTTGATTCGATCTCTTCTTCGAAGGTGATGCCGCTCTCATTAATCCTGAAGGCAATCCCGGTGCCCAGAGGAGACAGGTTTGATTTCGCCTGTACAAAATATCTTTTGTCCTGCTCTTCCGGATCTCTTAGAAGCATCATGACGCTTCTTACGGAACCGGATATATCGACGGATCCTGTGACCCGGTACAGGGCCTTCAGTCCTTCTGCCTTATTCATATGAGAGATGGCGACGATGGCACACCCGGTATCCTTAGCTACCTGTGCGAGGCAGCTGAACTGAGGGCGGACCTCATTTGCTGCGTTCATGTTTACATTTCCGATATAAGCGCTGATAGGATCCAGAATCAGGAGTTTTGCATTTGTCCGGAGGATGGCTTCTCTGATGCGTTCATCCGAGAAGGTGAGCCGCTTCTTGTTTTCCCTGATGAAGAACAGTTTTGTGCGGTCACCTCCGGCTTTGATGAATCTGGGAACGATCGTATCCTCCGGATCATCTTCAGTCGTCTGGTAGATCACTGTGATGGGATCCATCTGTTCTTCCGGCTCAGCGAAGGGGAGGAGATCTCCCCTTGTAAGTGCGGCTGCGATCGTCAGCATGAAGGTGCTTTTTCCTTCACCAGGATCTCCGGTGAGAAGTGACAGCTTTCCGAATGGAAAGTAGTTCTTCCACAGCCATCTGACAGAGACCGGATCGATCTCGTCTGCTCTGATCAGTTCCAGATCACTGCTCTGCTCTTGATGCTTCTTTGATTCGTTATATCTTCGCAAAAGCTCCAGAGCTTCAAAATTGTTCTTGTACAATGGCCCTGAAACGAGTACACTGTCTTCAGAAGATTGGGGTGATCGCTCATCATTTGTTGCAGCAAATGATTTTTGAGCGGTCATTTCGTTTTCTTGCATGTGTTCATGCTCCTTTCATACCTCCGAGAATTACTGTGATCAAATTGATGTTTTCAAGCAGGTCTTCGTCTACGGACTGACCTGCTTCTATTCTTTTCAGCTGATCCAAGATAGATTCCATGTGATCCTTGAGTGCTTTGTATACTCTGGGATTGCCATGGACGACGATATCTCTGTTGAGACATCTCCGGTAGCAATATTCCTGTTTTGGCAATCCTGAGAGAGCGACTGCGGTATTGATTTGCTCGTTTTCTTCCGGCGATACCCTGAATGCTACAGTTAAACTCCTGAAACGGTTGTGCTTGTCTACATTTTTCTTTTTCATTTCAGATTGTCCTTTTCTGCTCTTGAAGTTTGCTGACCATTTCTTTCTGAACGGATGGGAAGAGGTGAGAGTATCTGTATGTGATCTCAATAGCCTCGTGGCCTACCCGTTCCGCAATTGCCAGCGGTGTGAATCCCATATTAATCAGCAGGCTGATGTGACTGTGCCGAAGATCATGAATGCGGATCGTCTTGACCCCTGCAAGCTTGGAATACTTTTTCATTTTCAGAAGCAGATAATCTTTGCTTACCGGAAACAGCCTGTCATTGGGATCAATGTGATACTGGAGAGATAAATACTCTTTGACTTCTTCGATCAGGAATTCTGGAAGAGAAATCGTCCGAACACTTTTCTTTGTTTTCGGTTTGGTTATGACATCCTGTCCATGAATCCGATGGTATGTTTTGGTGATAGAAAGGGTTTGATTGTCATAGTCAAAGTCCGACGGCGTCAGAGCCAACAGCTCTCCTTCTCTAATCCCGGTCCAGTACAATACCTCGAAGGCGTAGTATGAGAGCGGATCATTCATAGCTTGGTAACTGAACTTTTCGTATTCCTCCTTGGTCCAGAAGTTGATTTTAACTTCATCTTCTGACCCCATATTTCCGACTTTACGAGCCGGGTTTGATTGGAGGTCATAGTTGTTTACTGCGAAATTGAAGATGCAGCTGAGCTGGTTGTGGATTGTCTTGAGATAGCTTTTAGAATACGATCCTCCGTTCTCGGATTGATGGGATATCAGTTCATTCTGCCATGCAATCACATCCCGGGTTGTTATAGCGTTTACTGCTTTTCCTCCGAAATACGGAATTATATGTGCCCTGATTACATGCAGTTTCATCTCATAAGTGCTTTGCTTTAGTCTGGGTTTCATCGTCTCAAGATAGATATCGATGAAATCTGACATCTTCATATCCATACTTGCATTCTGCTGTAATTCGAAATCGTTCTCCCATAGAACGGCATCTTTCTTGGTTGTGAAGCCTCTCTTGCATTTTTGCTTTCGCTTTCCCTTCGAATCAAAGTAGTAAACCATCGAATACCATTTTCCGGTACTCTTATCCTTGTACACCGACATTTTTGTTATCCTCCGTGAAAAACCTTTTCATGAAATAATTGCGGTCTGTCCGTCCCTGGATGACGATCAGACCTTTGGCTTTAAGCTCTTCATTGAGCATGCGGATGTACTTGTAGCTGGAAGCCTTTGTAACACCAAGGATCTCAGCTACTTCGTCTGGGTAGATAAATCTTTTTTCCATTTTTTCTCCTTTTCTTTTTCTGCACAAATACTTCTTTCGTGTCGGAATACTTGCTGAGTCGCCTTCCGATTCGCCCGGGCGAGGATGCCGTCCCGGTCTGTGCGTCCCGGGTTTCGGCGGTTTTTACTATGTGGAAACCTTCCACAACTTAAACCTAAATAGGTAAGTAATGGCTATTATAATATTCAAAAAAAGTTAAGTCAATACCGAAATTATTACGAAAATTAAACAAAATACGGTATTTTCTATTGACTGGCTTAAACGCAGATGTTAAAATGAGCGCAAGGTTGATAAAGGATGGTAAATCCTGATAAATCTGCATAAAAGATAACGGAGGACATTTTTATGTCTGTTGGCAGCAGAATTCGTCATTTTAGGCAAAAAAACAATTTAAAACAGCGAGAACTTGGGTTGATGATTGGGCTTTCAGATGTATCTGCAGAGGTCAGAATTAACCAATATGAGTCCGGAGCGAGAACTCCGAGGCCTGATGTGCTCCAAAAGCTTGCTGATGTGTTTCATATTTCACCTCGTGCATTGATCGATTCAGATGTTTATTCGGGTATTGGATTTATGCATACGATGTTTGCTATTGAAGATACCTACGATCTGGAAGTTATGCGTATGGGGACAGATGTTGTTGTGCGTTTCAAGGATGCGAGCGTAGCGAGCATGAGACCGACTTCTACAACACCTGCTGTGGAGACTTGTCTGCTTGAATGGGCCACTAAATATATGAGCTGGCAGAATGGAGAGATCACCAGAGAAGAGTATGATTCCTGGCGGTACAATTTCCCGGAGGAATACCTGAAAGAAGTCGAAGAGACATACACTGAGGATCAGATGCCATCTCCGTATATGGAGAAGTACATATCCCTGAAAAAAGAGTTAGATCAGAGCAAGTAACTAAACTGTCAAAGCAATAAAAAAAGCCTGATTTAAATGCCATTTCTTGACATCTAAATCAGGTTTTTAAATACTGTACAGTATTTTATAGTGTGGTTGTTATTATCAAATTATTATCAATTTGACTTTTGAGAGTCCGCAAACCCTAGTAAATACAGGGGTTTCCGCGATTCACCCAACTATTCCCACTCTATCGTGGATACGGGTTTGTCCGACATATCCCACAGCACGCGGTTTACACCGGGGACCTCAGCGATAACTCTGTCGCGGATCGTGCGGAGGGTATCCCAGGGAAGGACGACCGATTCGGCTGTGACCGCGTCGACCGTGTTGATGGCGCGGATGACGACTGCCCAGCCCATATAGCGTTTGCCGTCCTTGATGCCGGTGGACTGCATGTCGGGGATGACGGCGAAATACTGCCAGGGAGTCTCGTCGAGTTTCCCGATCTCTTCTCTCACGATGGCGTCTGCTTCACGGAGCGATTCAAGTCTGTCTCTGGTGATGGCGCCTACGCAGCGGACTCCGAGTCCGGGACCGGGGAACGGCTGACGGTATACCATGTTATCGGGAAGTCCGAGCGTCTTGCCTACTACTCTCACTTCATCCTTATACAGGAGCTTGACCGGTTCGACAAGCTCGAAATCGAGATCTTCCGGCAGGCCGCCGACGTTGTGGTGGGCCTTTACGCCGTCGCTCTCAAGAATGTCGGGGTAGATCGTTCCCTGGGCGAGGAACTCGATGCCGTCGAGCTTTTTCGCTTCTTCTGCGAAAACGTCTATGAATTCTTTCCCGATTATCTTGCGCTTCTGCTCAGGATCGGACACGCCGGCCAGCTTATCCAGGAACCTGTCGACAGCGTCGACATAGATCAGGTTCGCGTCCATCTGATCGCGGAAGACCCTGATGACCTGTTCAGGTTCGCCTTTGCGCAGCAGTCCGTGGTTGACATGCACGCAGGTGAGCTGTTTTCCGATCGCCTTGATCAGAAGAGCGGCGACTACGGATGAGTCTACGCCGCCGGACAGGGCGAGAAGGACTTTCCTGTCTCCCACCTGTTTCTTTATGGCTTCCACCTGTTCATTGATGAACGCTTCCGCCAGTTCCGGGGTATTGATCCTTTTCATTGACTCGGGACGAACGTTATCTGACATTTTTCTCCTCCATACTATTCCTGCGGACGGAAAACGAAGCCGTTCTCATCCGCTTTATCGATTATTGCAAGGCTCTTGAGATCATAGCCCTTTGCGCGCAGGTTTGCTCCGCCGGGCTGGAAGCCCTTTTCGATCGCGATGCCGATGCCGACGAGTTCTGCGCCGGCTTG
The DNA here is from genome assembly GCA_017548485.1 of Oscillospiraceae bacterium. Lineage (GTDB taxonomy): Bacteria > Bacillota > Clostridia > Oscillospirales > Ruminococcaceae > RUG11783. The sequence continues at coordinate 17,906 of JAFYZY010000030.1, forward strand.
TTCTATGATATCGATCAGTCCGCTGAGGGCTTGACCGTTTGCCATGAAGTCGTCGATCACAAGCACTCTGTCATCCTTCGTCAGCCACTCTTTGCTGAGAGTCAGTTTGACGGGCTTATTGTAGGTGTAGGACCTGATATCGCTTGTGTAGACGTCACCGGAGATGTTGTCGCTCTTCGCCTTCTTGGCATAGATGAGAGGGACGCCGAACTCTTCCGCGCAGACGGTGGCGATGGGTATTCCGGACGCCTCTATGGTGACTACGCATGTGATGTCGCTCGTATCGAACAGCCTCCCGAACTCCTTCGCGCATTCACGCAGAAGGCTCACATCGACTCTGTGATTGAGGAAGCCGTCGACCTTGATGATGTCTCCGGGGAGGATCTTTCCCTCTGCCCGTATGCGGTCTTCTAGCAGTTTCACTGTATTATCTCCTTATCAAAAGATATTCAGAGAGAGAGTCTTTCCGCGAACCTGCGGATGAACGGTACAGATGTCTCGAGATAAGAGGAGATCAGCACTGTCTCGTCGAACTGTTCTCCTGCTTCATCGTCGGCGTTGTCGGAGATTATCTTGACGAGGCAGAAAGGAACGTTGTTCTTGAGTGCGATATGGGCGATGGCGGCTCCCTCCATCTCGACGCAGGAACACCCTGTCTTTTCTATGATGGAAGCTTTGAGCGCATTGTCCGAGATGAACTGATCTCCTGACGCGACTGTCCCGTCTCTGTAAACTACGCCCATCTCCTCCAGGATCTGCATTGCAGTCTCGCGCATCCTGCCGTCGGGGATGAACTCCGATGTCCCGGGTGCGTCCTGGGAGATAAAATCCTCGGGGAACAGGTCGTGATAAACGACGCGGTCCGCCAGTACGGCGCCTCCCAGAGGGAGGTCGCACGCGTTTCCGGCGAGACCTATATTCAGTATCGCGTCGCACTTCAGAACGCTCACAAGGACCTGAACGCAGGCTCCTGCGTTCACTTTGCCGATCCCGCTGAGAGCTATCACGGCGGTGTTCCCGCAGAGGGGCACTTCCGCGTACCTGACGCCGCAGACAGTCCTGATCTCGCCCTGCTCGTCTATGCGGCCTATCTCGGCCTCGAATGCGACCACAACGCCTAAACGCATATCTTTAC
>JAFYZY010000031.1 GCA_017548485.1 Oscillospiraceae bacterium
AGAAATACGCCCACTCCGTCAACATCGGAAACCTCGACATGGTCGCGGCCCTCAGATGGGTCCGTGACAATATCGACTGGTTCGGCGGTGACCCGGACAACGTGACAATCTTCGGCGAGTCCGGCGGCGGCGGAAAAGTAGCGCAGCTGCTCACCATGCCTTCCGCAAAGGGTCTCTTCCACAAGGCCATCATCCAGTCCGGCGGCTTCCAGGCCACAGACCCCAAGGTCGGCCAGAAGGATACCGACGCGTTCCTGGAGCACCTGCACATCACAAAGGACAACATCGACGAGCTGGAGAAGATCCCGCCGGAAGACCTGATCAAGGCCATGCGCGAGATCAACGCCACCAGAGGCGACGGTCCCTACCTCAACTTCCCTGTCGTCCTTGACGGCGAAGTCATCAAATACGACCCCTTCGACGGAGCAGAAGGTTCCGAGTACTGCAAGGACATCCCGCTGATCATCTGCTACACCAAGCAGGATATGGCCCTGATCGCCCTGTTCAACCCGCAGATCTTCGAGATCACCGACGAGACGCTGCCCGGCGAGCTCGCCAAAGCCGGATATACGCCCGAGCAGATCGACAAACTCATCAAGACATACACCGAGATCCTGGACAAGGGTTCCACCGGCGCCGACAAGTTCATCTCCATCCTTAACGACCAGTTCCAGGGACTGTTCGTGGAGAATGTGTCCAGAGCCAAGGAAGGCAACGGAGCCGCCCCGTTCTACAACGCGGTATTCGCGTTCGAGAGCCCGGATCCGGTCCAGAAAGCCATCCACGGCACCGACGTACCGTTCTTCTTCGACAACGCGGAGCTCGCCCCCTATATGTACACCGCAGCCAATAAAGCGGCGGCATATGCCTGCTCCGACACCTGCGGTTCCGCCTGGGCAGCGTTCGCATACAACGCCAACGATCCCACCGGACGTTCCATGCCCCGCTGGAAGCCCTACACCCAGAAGGAGAGGAACACCATGGTGTTCAAGGCTGAGACCGAGCAGATCGTAGACTACCACATGGAAGGCAAGAAACTCCTTGAGGAGTTCAGAGGCAGCCTCCCCGGATTCAGCCCGGCCGGCAAGGAAGAGGAAGACTGATCTTCTTGCGGACATAATACAGACTGACCACAGCAAGAGGGAGCACACCTGACGGTGTGCCCCCTCTTTTGTATATGCGCTTCTTTCAGTCTATCTGCGTGACGAGGCTCTCTTCTCTGCCGCCCCCACGAATCCCACGAAGAGCGGATGCGGCTTGTTGGGCCTGCTCTTGAATTCGGGATGGTACTGCACTCCCACGAAGAAGTCCCTGTCGGAGAACTCTATCGTCTCCACCAGGTTCCCGTCCGGGGATATTCCGCTGAGAGTCATGCCCCTGTCCGACATGAGCTGTCTGTAGTCGTTGTTGAACTCATATCTGTGCCTGTGGCGCTCCGTGATCTCATCGGTGCCGTAGCAGCGCTCCATTACGGAGCCCTTCTTTATGCAGCAGGGATAGGCTCCCAGTCTCAGGGTGCCTCCCTTGTTGATCTCGTCGCTCTGGCCGGGCATGAAGTCTATCACCTTGTGCGGACTGTTTTCATCGAACTCTCCCGAGTTTGCATCCGTCAGACCGCAGACGTTCCTTGCGTACTCAATGACCTCCACCTGCATGCCGAGGCAGATACCAAAATAGGGTATGTCCTTCTCCCTTGCATATCTCGCGGACACGATCATCCCCTCTATTCCCCTGTTGCCGAAGCCGCCTGGGACGATGATGCCGTCCATAGGCGAGAGGATCTCGTCGACGTTGTCATCGTCGATGAGCTCGGAATCCAGCCAGTGCACATTCACGGTAAGTCCGTGATGGTATCCCGCGTGATGGAGAGCTTCCACCACCGAGAGGTACGCGTCATGCAGCGCCACATACTTGCCGACGAGTCCGATCTCAACGGTCTTCTCATGGGACCTGCTTATACGCTCGCAGAGATCTTCCCAGTCTCTCAGATCCGGCTTTCCGGTCTCTATCCCGAGCTCCCTGCAGGCTACCTCCGCGAGTCCCTGGGCCTCCAGCATAAGAGGTGCCTCGTAAAGGTTGGGCAGGGTCAGGTTCTCTATAACGCAGTCCGGCTTGACGTTGCAGAACAGAGCGATCTTCTGGAATATGGATTCCTCCAGAGGCTCGTCGCAGCGCAGAACTATGATGTTGGGGTTGATGCCCAGTCCCTGCAGTTCCTTGACGGAGTGCTGGGTGGGTTTTGATTTGTGCTCGTCGGAGCCGCGGAGGAACGGCACCAGCGTCACATGGATGAACAGGCTGTTCTCCCTGCCGACCTCGAGGGATATCTGCCTCACGGCCTCGATGAAAGGTTGGGACTCGATATCTCCGATGGTGCCTCCGATCTCGGTGATGACCACGTCGGCGTTGGTGTTCCTGCCCACGTTGTACACGAACTCCTTTATCTCGTTGGTGACATGGGGGATGACCTGGACAGTGGATCCGAGATATTCCCCTTTGCGCTCTTTGTTGAGCACGTTCCAGTAGACCTTTCCGGTGGTGAGGTTGGAGAACTTGTTGAGGTCCTCGTCTATGAACCTCTCATAGTGTCCCAGGTCCAGGTCCGTCTCCGCTCCGTCTTCCGTCACATAGACCTCTCCGTGCTGATAGGGGCTCATGGTCCCGGGGTCGACGTTGATATAGGGGTCCAGTTTCTGGGCGGCGACCTTGAGGCCCCTCGCCTTAAGCAGCCTTCCGAGGGAAGCTGCGGTTATGCCCTTCCCGAGTCCTGATACGACTCCTCCGGTAACGAAAATGTACTTCGTCATGAGTTCTTCCACCATCATTCCACTGTAACGGATTTCGCGAGATTCTTCGGCTTGTCTATATCGCATTTCCTGCATCTGGCGGTGTAATAGGCCAGCAGCTGCAGCGGCACTATCTCCACCACACCCGCGAACACGGGCTCCACATCTGGCAGGTACATCATCCTGTCAGCCACCGAGATTATGTCGGCGTTGTTCTTCTCCGCCAGGGCCAGCACGTCGGCGCCTCTCGCCTTGACCTCGATGATGTTGTTCATGGTCTTCTCCTGCACCGCGGAGTTGCAGCACAGCGCGATGACCGGCTGATGCTCTTCTATAAGCGCAATGGTGCCGTGCTTGAGCTCGCCGGCGGCATATGCTTCTGCGTGTATGTAGGAGATCTCCTTCATCTTGAGGGCTCCCTCCATCGCCATGGCGTAGTCGGAGTTCCTTCCGATGAAGAATATCGACCTGGTGGTCTTGTAGTCCTGGGCGTATCTGTCCAGCATCGGGTTGAGGTCCACCGCCTCCTGGATGCGTTTCGGCAGCGATCTGAGTGCCCTGAGCAGGTGTTTGTACTGCTTCTCGTCGACCTTTCCGGTCTCTTTTGCGGTATACAACGCGAACAGATACAGCAGTGCCAGCTGGGTCGTATATCCCTTTGTGGTGGCGACCGCTATCTCGGGGCCGGCCCAGGTGTACAGCGTGAAGTCCGCCAGCTTCGCCACTGTGCTTCCCACCACGTTGACCATGGCCAGGACCGGAGCGCCTTTCGCCTTGCTCTCCTTGACCGCGGCTATGGTATCCGCTGTCTCTCCCGACTGAGACAGCACGATGACCAGGGTCTCGCTGTCCACCATGGGATCTCCGTATCTGAACTCGCTGGCCAGTTCCGCGCTGACCGGGATCCTGCACAGCGACTCAAGGGCATATCTTCCGGCGCAGCCCGCATAGTACGCGGAACCGCAGGCGGTTATCATGATGCGCTTGATCTTCTTCAGGAACTCACCGTCCAGTCCCTCCGCGTCCAGAACTATCTCGCCGTTGCGGATCCGGGGACGCAGCGTTGCTTCCACGGCTCTGGGCTGCTCGATGATCTCCTTGAGCATGAAATGCTCATATCCGCCCTTCTCGGCGGTCTGCACGTCCCAGTTTACCTTCTGGACCTTCTTGGAGACGGGGTTGCCGAAAAGGTCATATATCCTGATCGCATCCGGAGTGATCTGGGCGAACTCTCCGTCTTCCAGATACACCACGTTCCTTGTATAAGGCACGAGGGCGGCTATATCCGACGCGAAATAGTTCTCGCCCACGCCTATGCCTATGATAAGAGGGCTGGACTCGCGGATGGCGACGATCTCGTTGGGCTCGTCGGAACACACGACTCCCAGAGCATATGACCCCTGGAGTTTTGATGATACCCGCATGACCGCTTTCTTGAGGTCGCCGGTGTAGTACATCTCCAGCAGGTTGACCACCACCTCGGTGTCGGTCTCGCTCTCGAAATG
>JAFYZY010000032.1 GCA_017548485.1 Oscillospiraceae bacterium
AGATCATCGTTGAAAAGCCTCAGATTGTCCTTCGTATAGGGAAACAGCACGAGTCTTTCGGTCTCGATGCTGTCCCTCATCTTTTCTCTGAACATTTGTTTTTCCGTATAAGCGGATCACAGCGTGATCCAGTATTTCTCTATATAGACTTCCCTGGATGGCATCCAGACAGTCTCTTCCAGGACACCGCCGTTATTAAGGATGGTCCTCCTGCTGGCCTCGTTGTCCGCAAGGCAGCTGATCATTACTCTGTCCATCCCCCGCTGCCTGCATATGTCTAGCAGTTCGTGCAGCATGGCTGTGGCGTAGCCTTTTCTTCTCTCGCTGGGCCTTATTCCGTATCCGATATGGCCGAAATACATGGCGAGAGACCTGTCGAGGTAATGTCTCAGCTGTGTCACTCCGACGATCTTTCCGTCCTCCTCGCGCACATAGATGTACTGAGTCGCGGGGACTTCTCCGGCGGGCACAGTATCGATGCTGCCGTGAAGCCTTATATGCTCCAGCCAGTCATTGATATCTTTATACCTTAGCAGATTGCTGCTGCCTTCGATCTTTGCATCCGTCTCAAGGATCTCATCTCGGAAGTCGATCAGCCTGTCTTTGTATTCTTCTGTGGGTACAGTCAGAAACGCTCCCATGTCACTTGAGTTCCGCGATCTCCAGGGATTCCAGCCAGTTCCTGATATCCTCCACGGTCCCGTTCCTGATGAGCCTGAATGCTTCCCTCCACTTGACAGAAGGATCGGTGACCTTCTGCATGTTGGTGGCACTGGTTCCGGCGTTGGAGGAGTTGGAGGTGCAGAACGGGATGATCTCCACGTCGTGCAGATCCGCGTTTTCAAGGAATGTATACATGATGGCGGGAGCCTGTCCTCCCCAGATGGGATATCCGAGCAGTATATATTTGTAGCGGCTCATATCCTCCGGCATGGACTTGATCGCCGGGCGCGCACCCTCTTTCTGCTCTCTTCCGGCTCGGTAGTCCGGTGCGTTGTAGTTGAGATCGTCATCCGTGTAGGGCTCAGCCGGGATTATCTCGAACAGATCTGCGTTCAGAGCCTGAGCCGCGTGAAGCGCGAACGCCCTCACCGTGTCGTCCGTCGAGAAATAGGCCACCAGGATATCGCTGTTCTTGTTTCCGTTGTATCTCGGCACCCAGTTGATATTCGCCGTAGCGGAAGTGATGGCGTCGACTTCCTTCTCTTGTCCTGAATCCTGTCCGCTTCCGGCGGGATCTGCCGCGGGCGTATTGTCCGGCGTCACATCGCCGTTTCCGCCTTTCTTTCCGCAGGCGCAGAGAGAAAGCATAAGAATGACGCACAGTAAGATCGTCAGTATCTTCTTCATGTGATCAGCCCTCCGTGATCTTTACCTTTAGCTTCCTGTTCCTGGGGCCGTCGAACTCGCAGAAGTATATGCCCTGCCAGGTCCCCAGAACCAGCCTTCCGTCTTCTATTATTATCTGCTGAGAGAAACCTATCATGCTGGACTTGAGGTGGGCGGCGGAATTTCCCTCGTAATGGTGATATCCGTCCTCCCAGGGCACTATCTTCTCAAGTTCAGCCTTGAGGTCGCGGACCACGTCGGGATCCGCGTTCTCGTTTATCGTCACTGCCGCGGTGGTGTGCGGCACGAACAGCGTGCATATTCCGTCCCTGACACCGCTCTCGGAGACAGCCTGCTGAATCCTCGCAGTGACGTTCAGGAACTCGGTATGCGCGTTCGTTCTTATATCGAGAGTCACCGTTCTCATTTATTCCTGACTATCCTGCCTTCTTCGTTGCGCACGAACTTGTTCGCGAACGCCTCGTTTACTGAGACTATGTAGTCGTACTGCTCGGGATGCTGCACGACGTACATGCGACCGTATCTGGCTATGGTCTCGATATTTCTCTTGCCGTATTTCCTTGCGATGCTGTCCGCTATCTTATGCGTGAAGTATTCGTATCCGCAGGCAAGTCCTATGGCTCCGAGGACGATCGCTCCGATAATGGAATCCTTGAAAAGCGCGATGGCTCCAACGATCCCCAGAGCTGCGAACATGAAGGAGAACGCTGAGAACAGCGTCGCCAGAGGAGAATATGGATAGTTGCGGTACAGTATCATCTTGTTATGCCTCCGAAATATCTTCTTAAAACGATTATATCATTACGCATTATCTTCAGAAATATCATAATTGTTAACGAAAAACGACAGCGGGTCCTGTTTGAGGCCGTTTATCCTTATCTCGAAGTGAAGATGATCTCCCGTGCTGTTTCCCGTGGATCCTACTCTCGCTATCATCTCTCCCTTCAGTACCCTTTGTCCCTCCTGTACACAGATCACCGAGCAGTGTCCGTATAATGTTGCCTTATCCTCTCCGTGATCCAGCTTTACATAATAACCATAACCGTTCCTCGGATCATCCATACTGACGGCTGTTACCGTGCCGTCAGCAGAGGCCAGAACCGGAGTTCCGGAAGCGGCGGCAATATCGATGCCTCCGTGCATCTTCTCTTCACCGGTAAAGGGATCGTTCCTGATACCGAAATACGATGTTATCCTGCCGTTCACCGGAAGCGGCCAGCAGAAGATATCCGTTCCCGTCATGGAGACATCGCTGTCCAGTATGCCCTGACTTTGGGAATATCCGTATACGCCTCCGATCATGCCTGTCACGGCGGCAGCAACGGTAAACAGGATGCAAAGCAATGCAGTCAAAGGTCTCAGCATATAGTTGACGGACTTCCTGCGTTTGTATGGATCTCTTTTTCTGCTGCCTGCATGCTGTTTCAGGCTGATCCTGTTTCTTTCAGCCAGAACAGATGCAGCTGAAACAGATCTTCTGTATCCTTCCGGGCATATCACACAGTTATCCTGACCGTTTTCCCGTTCTTCCGGGACCTTTGCGGCTGTGTTTTGTATGGTTTTAATATCGTTCCCCGCTCTCCTTATGGCTTTTATCCCGTCTGCCGTCCTGATGTGTGCGTCTGATATCAGAAAATGAGTTTTTTTATCTGTCAAGTATTGCTCCTTTACATATTAAATTAGCAGTAAAAAAGGCAGCAAACGCTGCCTCATGCCTTAATTATCGCTGTATCTTATTTATGATGTTCCCAATCTTCACGGGTGATCATATATACATCCGTGAAACCGTCTTCCTGGTCTTCGTAGCGCTCCAGGAAGCTGCATCCCCATGAGACTGCCGTCTTTTGGGAAGGTTCGTTCGTGTATTTCATGTAACTGTATATCTCATTGAACGGCAGATTCATGAAGACCATGTCGCGAACAGCCTCAGCTGCCTCTTTTGCGTATCCTTTCCTCTGCATGTCGCGCCTTATGTGATAGCCGATCTCCGGTCTTATAACTCCGTGGATGTTCTGCATGGTGAGACCGCAGTCCCCTATCATCTCTCCGGTCAGCCTGAGACAGACCGCCCACAGTCCGAAGCCGAAGGTCATGTATCTCTGTATGTTTCTTTCGATCCAGTCCATGACTCTTTCATCATCGAAAACATAAGGGTAATGCTGCATGTTCACCGGATCGCCCAAAACCGCTTTAAGAGCATCAAAGTCATCTGCGGACATCTCTCTCAGGAAGAGTCTTTCCGTGTCCAGTACGTGTCCTTTTTCCGTCACTACAGTTCTCCTTTCCGTCAGGTCTCTTTGACCCATGTCTCACCTTCCGTATGGCGGAATCCGGCGCTTTCGAACATGCGCTGGCTCTGCCTGTTGAAGGAATAGATCTGAGCGTTCACTTCGCTGAATCCTTTTTCCTTTGCGATCTTCATGATCTCGGCGACGCACCGCCTTCCGATGTGCTTGTTCTGATATGGCCTGCTCACTACAACTGCTATCTCGCCGCTTTCTCTGAGCGATACGTCTCCCACCAGAGCGCCGTTGTACCTGATATACCAGCAGTCTCCGTGTACGCTCAGATAGTTGTACATCCTGCGCAGCATATCCAGGTCATATTCCAGTTCTATATTGTCCACCTGCCTGCACAGTTCCTTATCCTGATACCACTGCAGAGTAATATCCTCCGCCGGATAATACGGCACGAGCTCCAGTTCATCGTCTATCCTGCGGATCTCTCCTGACCAGTTCTCGGTGCGCACCTGCGGGTACAGCATACAGAGCGCCATGTATTCGCGCTGATAGATGCCTCTTCTTACTTCGTCCGTGCCTTCGTGGTCCGCATGCCCGGAAAAGATCTGAGCGATCTCCTCCAGTGGGATCCACCTGGGCTCCAGTCCTATCCTGATCTCTGTCTCGGTCAGTTTTCTCGCGGTTATCCCCTTGATATCTCCCGTGAAAAAGTATGTTACGTATCTCCAGTTCTCATAGTACTCATCGATCTCCAGGACAGGACCGGAGATGTCCAGGACCGCTCCGGTCTCCTCGGCGGATTCTCTGAGGCAGCACGCAGCGGGATCTTCTCCTTCTTCCATACCGCCTCCCGGCGACATCCAGCGGTCTTTCTCGGTGTCATAGGACATGAGAAGCTTTCCGCCTCTGAGCACTATGGCTCTGCAGGCGATCCTTACACTGTCGTAATGACCGAAATAGTTTTTTCCGTAGATGGAGAATGTCTTCAAGGGCTTGTCTTCCTTATCAGATGATGGTGTGATACCATTGTGTTGTCAGATAATCAATAACTGCTTGTGATGAGGTATATAACTATGATAAAGAACAAATATGTGGCTTTCGCGGTATTCGTGATCCTGTTCCTGGTGATCTGGAACGCTCTTCAGTATTTCATGGGTCATTTCGAGAACGGCTACAGTGTGAGCGACAATATAGTCTTCCCTCTGACCGTTTCTGTCGTCTGCGCGTATATAACCTATCTCAGGCCCGGCAGCAAGTTCGATGAGAAGATAGCGGAAAAGACCGAAGAAAACAAAGACAATGAGTAAACGCAGGAAGGTATTCGTTTTTCTTGCCGTCCTTCTGCTCCTGGTGCTTCTGACGCCTTACAGATCCGTAACCTTCAGGGACGGCGGCACCAGGGAATACGGAGCGCTCCTGTACAAGGTCGTGGTCTGGAACCGGCTCGTGGAGGACGACATATACTGCGGTACCGACATATATTTCTTCCCTGATAATCTCAGATCGATCGACGATCTCTGGAGCGAAAAAGGCATCGACTGATATCTGCTTACGGCACGGACTTTGACGGTCCGTGCTGTTTTTCTATTTATTCTATGTTCTTCAGTCCGTCGTACAGGTCATTGAAGGACTTCTGTCCCGCGCATCTTCCGTAGGACAGTTCCCTGTCATCGCCGAACTCGAACAGGAAGCACTTGGTCAGCTCCTCAACGGTCTGCTCCAGCGCGGTGAAGAACTGCGTGTACGCGAAATCATAAGCCGGCGTGTCTTTCTCGAAGTTCGACACGATAAGAGACTCGGTCACCTGGTCCAGAGGATACATCTTGATGTGCATCAGCTCGTGCACGATGACTTCCTCCAGGTTCTCCTGCTTAGGGTCCGCGGCGTTGATCATGAGGATCGCCTTGCGGTCGTCGCAGTCTAACTTGAAGTCTCCGGTCTTCTTCCAGTCCGGATCCTCTACGAACTGAAGGCTTATGTCCCAAGAAGGCGTAATGCGCAGCTTTCTGACATATCTATCGAACAGTTCCTTTACCGCTTCCCTGTCCATTTTCCTCTCCTTTTTATACAAACGGCAGATCAGACACTCAGCATTCTTAACAAAACAGCGGTCGTTTACGAATGAGTTTTCTACTGCCGGAGATCAGTTTAAACACTAATGTCAATTATACTGTATATACTGCTAAAAGTATCGGTATTATAACTCTTTGTATCGTCTGTTTCGTCAATAGACATGATTCATATTCTGTTCATATAATTTAAGTGGTCTTTGGAGGGCCCGCTTATGCCTGTATCTTTCAAGCACAAGAGAATCAGCGCCCCGATCTTCTTTACGGGAGAAATCTGCGCTGTTCTGGACCTCCGAATTAAAAACTCAATACAGTCTTTCAACCCGGAGCGCAGAGCGTAGTATACGCATATGCACCCGGGTCTTTTATTTCCCATACACGGAGGAATCATTATGAAACTGGACCGTACATCATATCAGATCAATATCGCGGGACTTGTGAGGGATCTCCCCATCGTGCAGGTCGCGGACAATCTCGCTATCGCCAGCTTCGTGATGCTGGGCGACGCGCAGCTCTGTACCAGGGCAGCCGAGGTCCTCAAGGAGAAGCTCCCTGAATGCGATTATCTCATCACGGCAGAAGCCAAGGGCATCCCGCTCGTTCAGGAGCTGGCCCGCATGCTGGGTATGGACAGGTTCTTCGTAGCGAGAAAGAGCATCAAGCCCTACATGCTCAATCCCTTCGTCACCGAAGTCTATTCCATCACCACTCAGAAGAAGCAGATACTCTGCCTCGATGAGGCCGAAGCAAAGATGATCAAGGGCAAGCGGATCATCATCGTCGACGACGTCATCTCCACCGGAGAGTCCCTCAAAGCCATGGAGAGCCTCGTCAAGAAGGCAGGCGGCAACATCGTCTGCGAAGCCGCAGTTCTCGCCGAGGGCGACGCCGCGAAGCGCACCGACATCGTCTTCCTCGAGCCGCTTCCCGTTTTTGAAGCCTGACATCATCCTGCCCCTGCAGATTCCCCATAAATCCTTCCGGAGGATCATTTCTTGAGTTATTCGATCAACAACATCACATATCAGTATTCCGAGACCGGCCCCAAGGTGCTGGACGACGTCTCCCTCACCATCGAGGAAGGCACCGTTACAGCGGTCGTCGGACCTTCCGGCAGCGGAAAGTCCACGCTGGTCCAGATACTTTCAGGAGTAATCCCGAACCTCGTCGCGGGCGGAGTGCTCTCCGGCGAGCTGAATCTGGAGAAGGACGGAGCTCCCGCTCTTATCAGCGTTGTCAGCCAGACTCCGGAGGATCAGCTCTTCGGATACGGCGTCGAGGACGCCATTGCCTTCGGTCTTGAGAACATGGGTACTCCCGAGGACGAGATCTCGGACAGCATAGAGTACGTTCTGGACCTGCTCAACCTGCAGAGCCTGCGCAAGCGCTCGGTCGCGGCCCTCTCCGGAGGACAGCGCCAGGCTGTCTGCATCGCTTCCGTCCTCGCGATGAAGCCCCAGGTCCTCATCATGGACGAGCCGGTCAGCTCCCTTGACCCCAACGGCAAGAAGATGATCCGCAACGTCCTCAACCAGATGAAGGCGGACTACACCACCGTTCTCATAGTGGACAACAACCTCGACTGGTCCTGCGACATCGTGGACCGCGTCGTAGGTCTCAACGAGGGCAAGGTCCTCTTCGAAGGCACCAGGGACGAGTTCTTCCGCTCCTTCGATCTTCAGAGGACTCTGGGCGTCATGATCCCGCAGGAAGTCGAGATCTACCGCGCGCTCAAGGAACAGGGACAGCCTGTCTCCATGTTCTATCAGTACGATGACGCAGTCGAGCAGCTGGACAAGCTGTTCGCAGAAAAACCCGGCAGCGTCAGGAACATAAGGCCTCAGACCTTTAAAGATCCGGTGGTCACCACCCACCAACTCAACAAGATATTCGCGGACGGATTCCAGGGACTCAGGGACATCAACGTATCCATCCCGGAGAACAGCGTCACTGCAATACTCGGCCAGAACGGCTCCGGAAAGACCACGCTGGTCAAGCATCTCAACGGTCTTCTCAAGCCCACCACCGGCGACGTACGCTTCCGCGGTAACACCATAGCCGGAAAGAGCGTGGCCCAGATCTCCCGCAGCGTCATCCTGGTCTTCCAGCACCCCGAACACATGCTGTTCGAGCAGACGGTGCTCGAGGAGCTCACCTTCTGCGGCAGGATGCAGGGACTTCCCTTCACCGATGAGGACGTGCTCAAGGTCCTGGAGACCTACGGACTCGCCGACGAGAAGGAGACCTTCCCGCTCAACCTTTCCATGGGCAAGAAACACCTTCTGACCATTCTCTCGGTGCTTCTTTCCTACGCCGAGGTCGTCATCCTCGACGAACCGACGCTGGGAATGGACCTCAAGATCCGCTCCGAGATGGAGGACATAATCACCAACCTCAAGAACGACGGCAAGACCGTCATCATGATAAGCCACGAGATCCCGCTGGTCTTCAAAACGGTAGACTACGCAGTCATACTGGACAGCTCGGTCAAGATCTATGAGGGTTCCAAGGAGGATCTGGCGGTCAGAGACGATATATTTGATTCCATAGACATCAATCTGCCGCCTGTGGTGCGGCTCTCCCGCAGATACGGTTTCGACCATATCTCCTACAACGTCCCGGATTTCGCCGAACAGGCAGCCGCGGTCCTTAAGGAAGGAGGCGAAGCGTAATGGATTATCTGCAGTACGTAGACGGCAATACCTTCCTGCACCGCCTCGACCCCCGCACCAAATTCGTTTTTTTGGTGGCGATGGCAGTCCTCACCTCGGTGATCAAATCCGGAGCGGCGCTGTTGTTCCTGCTGGTGTTCTTCCTGATCCTCTGGACAGCCTGCGGCATCATGAAGGAGATGGGACAGCTGCTGGGCAAGCTCAAGGTCCTGCTACTGTTTATCTTCCTGCTCTGGCTGGTGCTGGGTATCTTCGAGGAGCCTCCCGTGGAGCTCTTCAAGCCCTTCTACAAAGGACAGATCGGACCCATTGCGATATGCTTTGACTGGTACGACATCTATAAGGGCTTCGTGTACGCCCTGAGGATCTACCTTATGATCGCGTCCTTCTACACGGTCATGATCACCACCAACTTCTCCGAGATCATCCTGGGACTCTGCAAGTGGCATATCCCATATTCCATAGCTTTCGCCGTAGGTCTGGTGTTCCAGATCATCCCCATAGTCATCGGAGAACTGAACTCCATCATGGAGGCCCAGTCTTCCAGAGGTCTTGAGATCGAGCAGTGCAAGTGGTACACGAAGGTCAAGAACTACATCATCTTCTCCTTCCCGCTGTTCTTCCGCATCATACAGAAGGCGCAGTCCATATCCCTGGCGATGTACTACTACAAGCTCGACTTCAACCGCAAGAGGTCTTCCTACAAGACCATAAAGTCGTCAAAACGCGACCTGGTGTTCGCACTGGTGACGTTGTTCGTCATCGTCGTCACCGTCGTTTTGAGAATAAAATTCTATGTCCCCGTATGATGAGCAAGGGTACATAACACAAAAATGGAGGAAAAAATGGAAAAGAAAAAATTCAGCTTCGTCAACATCATCTTCTTCGTGGTATTTGGCGTTCTGACCGGTGTTCTCTGGGCATATCTCTGCCCCATCCCGCTGATTCCCGGTGCAGTCCACTTCCGCACGTTCGCGTTCATCATTCCCGCGATCGGCTACCTCTTCGGACCTGTGACCGGCTTCTTCGCCGGCTACATCGGAACGATCGTCTGGGCTCTGCTCTCCGGCAACTTCATTGCCCTGCACAGCCCGATCACCGACGGCATCACCGTTGGTCTTTCCGCAGCTCTCCCCGCCTTCTTCCATCTGAAGAACGGCAAGATCGACCTCATGAGCCTCCTCGAGCCCGGCAAGAAGGGCAGGTTCATCCTTGTCTCCGAGCTTCTCTGCGTAGGTTTCGGCATCCTGATGATCCTCAGCACCAGCGCCTCCCTCGCGTACTTCACCGGCCTTGATTACTGGTGGTGCGTGATGTGGATCGGAATCGCTGACGTTGTCCCGATCGCTCTCTGCCCCTTCGTGGTAATGTGGCTTGCTCCCAAGCTCAAGAACCTCCGCGCCCAGATCCCGTGGATCTAATGCTCATCAAGGCATTCTGAGTTTCATGCTCCCTTTCAGACGAGCTCATCTGTCGGAAAGGGAGCATCATATTGAAGAGCAAAAGAAAAAGCCGCCGGTCACTGCCGGCGGCATGATATCAGAAAACTGTCAGTTATACAGAGGCAGCGTGTACAGATAGATCAGGTCATCCGGTACCGCGGGGCTGTCCTCGATGGCGACCACTGCGTGAGCCGCTACGGTCGCACCGGCCTTCTCCACCAGCTCATACAGCGCTTTGGTGGTCCCGCCGCCGCCGAACACGTCGTCCAGCAGCAGAACGCTCTTACCCTTGAGGAACTCTGCGTCGTCGTCTGTCAGATACATCACCTTGTCGGTGGAGCTTGTGACTGACCTGTAGGAGGCTTCTACGTTATATGTCTCGCCGGGCTTGCCGTTTCTCGCGACTACCGTGTATGTCAGCGAAGGATCAACATCCTTTGCCCAGCGGACCGCTATCGCATGCGCCAGCGCATTGCTCTTGGCTGCCGGGTTCACGATGGTATCGAACCTGACGCCGCGCCTCTTCATCTCATCGACGAGCATGTCGGCATTGGCCTCGTTCATCTCCACCTGTCCGGATATGTCAAGGAACGCGACCTTGTTTCCGCTCAGTATCTTGAAAGGAAGGAAGAAATCCTTCCCCGCTATCTCCACCTTAAGGAATTCGGCACCGTCCACGGTGACTTCTTCTGTTGGGACAAGATCTTTTCTCATAGGAAAACCTCCCTCATAACTATAAAATTAGTATTGTAACAATAATACATCACCCTTATATCGGCATCAATAGAACGATGCGTTCAAAACAACTTAACTGCGTATACCGAAGACTGAAAGTCTTTTTACATAAACAAACAATACAGCCACATAAAGGAGAACTGAAATGACCGATTTTCTGGAACTGCTGAGAAACAACAGCTACCCCGGCAGAGGCATCGCCATCGGGAAGGACCGCGCCTACTACTTCATCATGGGGCGCAGCGAGAACAGCCGCAACCGCATATTCTCGCTCACTGAGGACGGCATCCAGACCGAAGCCTTCGATCCGTCGAAGGTCACCGATCCCAGCCTCATCATCTATCATCCCGTCCGCAGGATGGGCGATGCACTCGTCGTGACAAACGGCAACCAGACCGATACCATCGTGGAGATGGGCGATTTCCGCGCGGCTCTCGCGACCCGCGAATACGAGCCGGACGAGCCCAACTGGACTCCCAGGATCTCCGCGATCCTCAACGCGGACGGCAGTTTCTCCATGTCCGTCCTGAAGAAGGTAGACGGACGCTGCCTGCGCTGCCTGTATGATTATGAAGGAGTCGACGAAGGAAAGGGCTTCTTCATCAGCACTTATACAGGAGACGGCGATCCGCTGCCCAGCTTCACCGGCGAGCCCATCGAGATCGACATGCCGGATCCCGAGGACGTATGGAACGCAATGAACTATGACAACAAGGTATCTTTGTACACCTACGTAAACGGCGAGGTGCGCCTGTTCAACAAGCACCTGGAGGAAAAATAAATGAACGAACTGGAACTCAAATACGGCTGCAACCCTAACCAGAAGCCCGCCCGCATCTTCATGAAGGACGGTTCCGACCTCCCTGTCAAGGTGCTCAGCGGCAGGCCCGGATACATCAACTTCCTAGACGCCCTCAACTCCTGGCAGCTGGTCAGAGAGCTCAAGGAGGCCACAGGACTTCCGTCCGCAGCTTCCTTCAAGCACGTCTCCCCTGCCGGCGCCGCTGTAGGACTTCCTCTCAGCGACGTGGAGAAACACATCTATTTCGTACCTAAGAAAGCGGAGCTCTCCCCCATCGCCTGCGCGTACATCCGCGCCAGAGGCTCAGACCGTCTCTGCTCCTACGGCGACTGGGCAGCGCTCAGCGACACCTGCGATGCCGCCACGGCATCCTATATCAAGAATGAAGTGTCCGACGGCATAATCGCCCCCGGCTATACCGACGAGGCGCTGGAGATCCTGCGCCAGAAGAAGAACGGCGGATACAACGTCGTGCAGATCGATCCCGACTACTTCTGCCCCGAGAAGGAGAACAAGGACGTATTCGGCATCACCTTCGAGCAGGGACACAATAACTGCAGGATCGACGACAGTTTCCTGTCCAATATCGTTACCAAAAACAAGGAACTGACCGATCAGGCCAGGATCGACCTCAAGGTCGCTCTCATCACACTCAAGTACACCCAGTCCAACTCCGTCTGCTTCGTAAAGAACGGACAGGCCATCGGAGTGGGCGCCGGCCAGCAGAGCCGCATCCACTGCACCCGCCTCGCCGGAAGCAAGGCCGACAACTGGTTCATGCGCCAGCATCCGAAGGTCCTCGGGCTCCAGTTCGTTGACAGGATCCGCAGACCCGACCGCGACAACGCCATCGACGTCTACACCTCCGACGAGTATGAAGACGTACTGCGCGAAGGCGAATGGCAGAAGTGGTTCAAGGTAAAGCCCGAAGTTCTCACCGCAGAAGAGAAGAAGGCCTGGATCGCCACCCAGAGCGGACTGACCTGCGGCTCCGACGCGTTCTTCCCCTTCGGGGACAACATCGAGCGCGCCAGGAAATCCGGCGTTCAGTACGTGGCAGTGCCCGGCGGCTCCATCCGCGATGACAACGTCATCGAGACCGCCGACAAATACGGCATGGTGGTGTCATTCATTCCGTTCAGACTCTTCCATCACTGATCATAAACTAAAGGAGAATACATGGAACTTCTTAAAAGAAAAGACGTCCCGGTCGAAGAGACCTGGGACCTCACCCTCATCTATCCCAACGACGATGCCATGTGGGCAGCCCTTGAGAGGACCAAGGCAGCCGTCAGGGAGCTGGTCGAGACCTATCAGGGCAAGCTCAACACGGCCGAGAACATCGTAGGCTGTCTGGATGCACAGGAGAAGATCGCGCCCGAAGCGATCCGCATAATGTCCTACTCCGGACTCGCCCAGGAAGTGGACTACACCGATAACGAGATCCGCGAGCTCAACGAGAAGGTCGGCGACGAGACCAACCGCATGTTCACCGATCTGTCCTTCATCGAGAGCGAGATCCTGCTTGCTCCGGAAGAGGAACTTGAAAAGGCCGTCGGCAT
>JAFYZY010000005.1 GCA_017548485.1 Oscillospiraceae bacterium
ATCCTCGTAGCGAGGGCTGCGCTTCATTTCTGGGAGGAGCCCTGCATTTCCGGTGAGCGCGGATCCGGGACGGTGTTCTTCAGCGGATGCCAGCTCAGGTGCGTGTTCTGCCAGAACAGAGAGATATCCCGCGGAGAAGCCGGGAAAGCGATAAGCGGTGAAAGGCTCACGGAGATATTCCTTGAGCTGCAGGAAAAAGGCGCCCACAACATCAACCTCGTGACGCCGGATCATTACTGCATGCAGATCGCTCCGGCCCTGGGAGAGGCGAAAAAACGCGGTCTTGAGATACCCGTGGTGACCAACACAGGGGGATACCTGTCGCAGGAGCAGTACGATATCCTAAGCGGTTATACCGACATCTGGCTCACGGACTTCAAATACAGTGATCCGGAACTTGCCAGGAGATACTCGGGAGCCTATGACTACCCCGATGTGGCGGCGGCTGCCCTGGAGCGGATGGTCCGGGACACAGGTGCGCCTGTGTACGCAGAAGACGGCATGCTCGCAAAAGGAGTCATCGTCAGGATCCTGCTGCTGCCGGGGCACGCCGATGACGCAAAGAAGACGGTCGATAACGTGTGGCAGAGATACGGGGACAGTGTCATACTGTCGCTCATGAACCAGTACACACCTCCGTCGGAAGGCCTCCCCGGTTTCCCGGAGCTGATGAGGACGGTCACAGACGAGGAGTATGACGATCTTGTGGATTACGCGCTGGATCTCGGCATAGAGAACGCGTTCATCCAGGAGGGCGGGACACAGGAGGAGAGCTTCATACCTCCGTTCGATCTGGAAGGAGTATGAGATGGAAAAGTATGACGCGGGAAAAGCCGCGAGAGACAACTTTCTGGAAGGCTACAACTGTTCACAGTCGGTGTATATGGCGCTGGCTCCGCTTGTGGGCAAAGACAGGATGTCCGCTGCCAGGACGTCTGCGTTCCTGGGCGGCGGGATATGCAGGACCAGAAATATGTGCGGAGCTGTGCTGGGTATGCTGATGGCCTGCGGCGACGCGGACGGGAATACCGACGGCGCCGATCAGGACAGGAAGGGCAGGAACTACCTGGAGGGACGGGAGCTCATGGAGCGGTTCAGGGAGGAGTTCGGGTCGCTCACGTGCAGGGAACTGCTCGAGATAGATCCGGATAAAAAGGAACCGGCTCAGCCGGAAGCCAGAACAGAGGAGTATTACAGGACAAGACCCTGTTCGGGGTTCATCGAGTTCGCTGCGCGGATGGGACAGGAATATATCGACTCCAGGCGATAAACAGAATGATAAACGGAAGCGGTGCATCATGCGATGCACCGCTTCTGCGTGCTTGTATGATATTCAGAATGATTCAGCTTTTGATACGGCTCCTCATCCAGCGGTCCACCGCGGGAGCGACTGTGCGGTCGGTTTCGCGGATGATGTCGTTCCTGACTTCAGACTCGGCGTCGAACTGCATGTGCGTGTCGCCCTGCGATTTCTCGGGCCAGAAGGGGAGACCGTCTGCGTTGGGATCGAAGTTCTTCACGAAATTGACCCAGTATGCGTGCATGAGCCGGGAGAGCTCCCTGTCCTCCTCCGTGTAGGGCAGAGGCGCGCCGAAATCGGGTTCAGCGTCCAGCGTGGAGAAGGTATAGGGTATCTCCATGCCGTGGAAGGCTCCCTGAGAGGTCAGTCTGCGGGCAAATACATATTCCCAGGTCGGGAGCTCGTGTTCCCTGGAGCGTATCCTGGCCCAGACGAGGTGTCTGGCGTACCAGTAGTCTCTGGCAAGTGAATTAGCTTTACAGTTGATATCGGGCTCGGAGTCATACAGATCTTCGGGAATCCCGAGTCTTGAGGTGATGGCCGGTATGTACTGCTCGGCTGCGAAGCGGCTGCCTTCGTCCAGATTCGTGCCGATGATGACCGGAACGCCCCAGCAGCGGTTGTTGAGCAGCAGATCTCCCTGCGAATCGGGCAGGAAAGCGCCGTCTATGACGGCGGCGGCGAACTGGTGCATATACTTCATCATCGGATCGCCGTCGGCATAGAGGACGCCGACGGGCACCCGGCGGAACTCATCGAGTGAGCTGCATCCGAACTGCGCCGCCAGCTGTTCGCCCCAGGATTCGGCGTCGGCGAGGGGCACGTCTCTCTCGGGCTGGAACACGTCTCCGCTGTGCAGAATGGCTCCGTGGAAGAGTCCTCTCGCGGCGGGTGCGTTCATCATCGCGCAGCAGCTGGCGCTGCCTGCGCTCTGTCCTGATATTGTGACTCTGCCGGGATCTCCACCGAACTGTTCTATATTGTCTCTGATCCATTTAAGAGCTGCCAGCTGGTCGCGGTGGCCGAAGTTTCCGGAGAACCCGTCCGGGTCCTCCTTCTTCATATCAGGGTGACACATGAACCCGAAGACGCCGACGCGGTAGCTGACCGTGACCAGGACCACGCCGTCCTCAGCGTATGCTCTGCCGGAGAGGGAAGGGACGTCGGCGCATCCTCCCTGAAGGGCTCCGCCGTAGAACCACACCAGAACGGCGTGCTTTAAGCTCATGTCCTCCGGGGCCCAGATGTTGAGATACAGGCAGTCCTCGCTCATCTCATGCTTCTCCATGAGGCTGCCCGGTATCGGGATCTGCACTGCCATCGGAGCGCATTCCACCGCTTCGCGGACGCCGTCCCACGGCTCCGCGGGCCGGGGACCGCGCCACCTTAGGTCTCCTACGGGAGGTGCGGCGTAGGGAACGCCCATGAACACCGAGACCTTTCCGTCTGTCCTTCCGGACAGGATGCCTTCTCTGACTTTGATCCGTATCTCTTCCATCTTCCTGTTCGTCTCCTTATCTTGTTGATCGGTCAGGCCTCCGCTGCTTCGAACTGGCTGCTGTAGATGCTGTAGTAGAGACCTCTGTTGTTAAGAAGGTCTTCATGCTTCCCGGTCTCCACTATCTGCCCGTCCTTCATGACGACGATCAGATCCGCATTGCGGATGGTGGAGAGCCTGTGTGCCACGATTATGCTTGTCCTTCCCTCCATGAGGAGCTCGAGGGCTCTCTGGACCTTTATCTCG
>JAFYZY010000001.1 GCA_017548485.1 Oscillospiraceae bacterium
GACCGACCAGGCCTGGTCGATCCCTTGGGTTATTATCTGAGAACTACTTGAACTATCTGTAATAATGTAGCGCCGTATACGAGACCCGTACGTACGGTGCAATGGGAGGTGGAGGGCTTACGCCCTCCGTCTACCCTATTATTCATTATTCTGATCGTGTCACGGATAGATAGGCGCGTTCTTCAGGGGAAGCAGATTGTCCATTGCATAGGGAATGTATGCTTCCCAGAGCGGGAACTGATGATCATATCCGTCTGCCACTATGTAGTTCACCGGATATCCCAGCTCGCCGAGTATCCTGACGTCGTTCTCGACACGCGCTCTGATGAATTCATTGCTGCCGCATACGATGTGCAGGTCGGTAAGCTGTTTTCCCTCAGCGATGTTCTTCTTCACGGCGTTGTAGAGGTTATGGGCTGCCGTGTCCTGGTCTTCCGGAGCACCGAATGTCGTGCGGTAGATACCGTTTCTGAAATGGTCGGAATCCAGTTCCTTCTTGAGAGCTTCGGTGTCGAGAGTCATACCGATGCCGCCGGACATATCGACGCAGGTCTGGAACAGCTCCGGGTGAAGCAGCGCGGTGCCGAGGGCCACGTTTCCACCCATCGCATAGCCCATGATGAAGTTGTCCTCGCGCTTCGGTGAGGAGGCGAACAGAGTCTGCACGAACAGGGGCAGTTCCTCTGACAGGAAAGACTGGTATTTCACTCCGTAAGCGGCATCCACTCCGAAGCTGTTGACGATGTTGGGAGTGACCAGCATCACGTAGTGATCCTGCGCGAAGCGCTCCGCGTTGGTGTAGCGGTAGGTGAGGGTGTCATCGTCTCCACCGCCGTGCATCAGATAGATGGTCTGGAATTTCATCCCGGGAACGTAGGGAGAAAGCCTCTTGACGTCTGCCGGATTCGCGACTACTCTGTCTCCCGCTTCATGGATCGTGAGCCTGTCGGTGGGGTAGACTACAGTGACGTCCACATAGCGTCCCAGAGTCTCGCTGCGGTAATTGATTCGCATCATGCTCATGGCTGATTCATCCTTTCTGTTATGTGATTAGTCTTTTTTATAGTATAAGACAAAAAAGGGGAAACAAAAAAGGCTGTCATCCAGCCTTGTCTGCTATATGTGTTCTGTCTGCCGGGATCACGGGCTCTTCCAGTCCAGAGCGACGGACTGTTCCTTTGCACCGCTGATCATATTCAGGAGCTTGCGCACAGCGGTGACTCCGAGCTCTCCCTTGGGATGCTCGAGCGAGAAGAAGTCGGTATCCCTGATATCCGGCCGGAGACAGTTGTCAAAACTGACGACGGCTTTGACCGTGTTCGGGACGGTGTTCAGGATGCCGGACAGTCTCACCGCGGTCTCGTCGTTGTAGCAGACGACCGCGCTGCAGCTGTTTATCATCTTTATGAGGCCGGGATTTGAGACGCTTATGATCGTTTCCCGCGATTCCGTAGTGAACCACATGACGTTGCTGTCGTTGATGGTTATGTTCCTGCGGGCAAGCGTGTCTATATATCCGGAATAGCGGTTGATGCCCTGGATGTCGTCGCTCTTGAAGAGACTGCCGATAGCTCTGTGGCCTCTCTCCGCAAGGTGTTCCGTGACTATGCATCCGCCCTTGTAGTCGTCTGTCACGACATGGATTATGTTTTCGTGTCTCAGGTTGCTGTAATAGCCGTTGATGAAAACCATAGGGATGTTCGAGCCGGCAAGCCTGTGATAGAAGGAGGCATTGGGACTGGGGAGAGCAGTCTTGGTGCCCTCCACGATAAGACCGTCGATGGAGTTCTCGTTCAAAGCCAGAAGGATCTGGTTCTCGGTGGATACGCTGTTGTTGGTGGCGTTGAGCATCAGTGAGTATGAATTTGCTGTCAGGGTCTCTTCGATCCCGCGCAGGATGGATGGAAAGATATAGTCGCTGATGTAGGTCGTGATGACTCCGATGCGCATGGTCTTCTCACGCAAAGAGTTCTTTCCGATGTAGTAGGAGCCGCTGCCCTGAATGCTCCGGATCAGGTTCTCCTCTCTCAGTATATCGAGACAGACTCTTACAGTCTGTCTGCTGACGTCATACATCCGGACCAGCTCCGCTTCGGTAGGGAGCTTCTGATCATATGCGTAGCCTGCAAGCTTCTGTTTCAGGTCCTGAGCTACCTGCATGTACTTTGGATTTCTGGCCATTCCTGTCCTCCGCCAATGACAAAAAACAATGCGAATCGGGTACATATTATCGTAATTTGTAATTAAAAACAAGGACTGTTCAATCGCAGAAACAATACAAATTCTCAGGATCCGCCGCATCCCGGAGGAAGCCGTAAACCTGTAATGTCAAATTAAACAATACTACAAAAGACGTCTTGTTGATGTGGACGAAATTAGTCATAGCGTGTTCATTTTTCGTTGATTTATGTCCGTCAAATTGCTATGATTTTAGCGTGTCGAGATATGTTTTTTCGGCGGATATTATGCTGAAAATGTAAAAATAAATACAAATAATTTGTATTGAAAATGAGGTGAACAGTTACGGAAAAGTCATTTGAAAGGCTGTATATGGGCGTCGAGTTCGGCTCGACCCGCATCAAGGCAGTATTGATCGACGACAACCAGGAACCGATAGCCAGCGGATCCCACGAGTGGGAGAACCGTTTTGAAGGCGGTTACTGGACATATCATCTTGATGATTTCTGGAACGGGATGCAGGATGCGTTCCGCGACCTTAAGAGAGATTTCAGGGAACAGTATGGTCAGGAACTGAAGAACATCACTTCCATCGGCGTATCCGCGATGATGCACGGATATCTCGCCTTTGACGGAAAAGATGAGCTCGTAGCACCCTTCAGGACCTGGAGGAATACGACCACAGGACCGGCGGCGGACGAACTGACGAAGCTGTTCAATTTCAACATTCCCCAGAGATGGAGCGTTTCCCATCTGTATCAGGCGATACTCAACAAGGAAGAGCGTCTTGACGAGATCAAGTTCATGACGACACCCGCCGGATATGTGCACTGGAAACTGACGGGCAAAAAGGTCCTCGGACTCGGAGATGCATCCGGAATGTTCCCGATCGACTCCTCCACGATGAAGTTCGACGAGGAGATGGAGAAGAAGTTCAATGATCTCCTCAGCAAAAACGGCCTGCCCTACACGATAGCGGACATATTCCCGAAGATCCTCACCGCAGGCGACAACGCCGGATACCTGACACAGGAAGGCGCCCAGCTGCTGGATCCGGACGGAGACATCAAGGCCGGCATCCCGTTCTGCCCGCCGGAAGGCGACGCAGGAACCGGAATGGTCGCGACCAACAGCGTCGCGGAGAGAACAGGAAACATCTCCGCCGGAACGTCGATCTTCGCCATGACGGTCCTCGAGGGACCCCTCAAGGAAGTCCATCCCGAGATAGACATGGTCACCACCCCCGACGGTAAGCCCGTCGCGATGGTGCACTGCAACACCTGCTCCACAGAGACTGACGAGTGGATCAGACTGCTCAAGGAATTCACAGACAAGCTCGGACTGAACGTCTCGATGAACGACCTCTACAACGTGGTCTTCAGCTCCTCACTCGAAGGCGAGAAGGATGCGGGCGGACTGTTCTTCTTCAACTACTTCTCCGGCGAGCCTGTCGTAGGCGCCGACAAGGGCGTCCCCGCGCTGTTCAGGAGAGTGGATTCCGACTTCAGCGTGGCGAATGTCTGCAGATCTCTCATCTACGCCTCTTTCTCGACCCTCTGCGTCGGCATGAGGATCCTCGACAAGGAAGGGGTCAGGATCGACAAGATGTTCGGACACGGCGGTCTGTTCAAGACCACGAACGCAGGCCAGAGACTCATCTCCGGCGCGCTCAACGTTCCGATCTCCCTCATGAGCACTGCCGGTGAAGGCGGTCCCTGGGGAATGGCGATCCTTGCAGAGTACATGGTGCGCAAGGAAGAGGGAGAGACCCTCGACAGCTTCCTGAACGGAAAGGTGTTCGCGGCGTCCAGCGTAAGGTCGGTCGACCCGGATCCGCAGGACGTTGAAGGGTTCAAGAAATATATTGAGAAATACACAGAGCTGCTGCCGGCAGAGAAACTTGCCGCGGAAGTGCTCAGCTGATAATCGGAGTACAGTAAATGGGAAACAAAAAGTATTTCTGGTTCGTGGTCGGAAGCCAGTTCCTCTATGGCAACGAAGTCCTTGAGACGGTTGCCTCCAGAGCGCAGGAGATGGCAGAGAAGATGTCAAAGTCCCTCCCGTACGAACTCAGGTTCAAGGGGATCGTAAAGACCTGGGACGAGGCGACACAGTATGCCAAGGAAGCGAATTTCGACGACAGCTGCTGCGGCGTCATAACATGGTGCCACACGTTCAGCCCGTCCAAGATGTGGATCGAAGCTTTCAGACTGCTCCAGAAGCCGCTTCTCCATTTCGCCACACAGTACAACCGCTATATCCCCGACAAAGAGATAGATATGGACTTCATGAACCTCAATCAGGCGGCTCATGGAGACAGGGAGCACGGTTTCATCATCGCAAGGATGAGACTGCAGCAGAAGATCGTCACCGGATTCTGGGAAGACCAGCCCGTTCTGGATGAGATCGGAACATGGATGCGCGCCGCAGTGGCATATGACTTCAGCCGCAACCTCAGAGTCATGAGATTCGGGGATAACATGCGCGAAGTTGCTGTCACGGAAGGCGACAAGGTCGAGGCTCAGATCAAGTTCGGATGGCAGGTCAATACATGGCCTGTCGGGAATCTCGTGGAAGAGATCGGAAAGGTCACCGACGAAGAGGTCGATGATCTCATGAAAGTCTATACCGATACCTATGAGCTGGCGACTGACGATCTGGAGACGCTCCGCTACCAGGCCCGCGAAGAGATAGCCATGAAGAAGATGATGACCGCGGAAGGCGCGAATGCTTTCGTGAACACATTCCAGGATCTCATCGGAATGAAGCAGCTGCCCGGCATCGCCAGCCAGCACCTCATGGCTCAGGGCTACGGCTACGGCGCAGAGGGAGACTGGAAGCTCTCCGCTCTTGTCGCGATAGTCAAGAAGATGACGGAGGGAATGACAGGCGGCACGTCCTTCATGGAGGACTACACATATCACCTCGATCCCAAGGCCGAATACGCGCTGGGCGCCCACATGCTGGAGGTCTGCCCGACCATCGCGGCGGAGAAACCGCGCATCGAGGTCCATCCGCTTGGCATAGGCGACCGCGAGGATCCCGCCAGACTGGTGTTCGAGGGACGCGAGGGCAACGCGCTGGTCGTGACCCTCATTGACATGGGAGACCGCTTCCGCATGCTGGTACAGGATATCCATTGCGTGAAGCCGATCTACGAGATGCCCAACCTCCCCGTCGCGAGAGTGATGTGGGAAGGCAAACCGAGCCTCAACGAAGGGCTCAAGATGTGGCTCATGGCCGGCGGCGCACACCACAGTGTGCTCTCCTATGATGCCACCCCCGAGATGCTTCAGGATCTCGCCAGGATGATGGATATCGAATTCGTCCACATCACGGCGGACTCAAAGCCTGAAGAGTTCGAGAAAGATCTGTTCTTCGCAGATCTCGCCTGGAAACTCAAGTAACCGGGCGACCCGCAAGGGACCAATCCGAAATGCTGGTCTCTTCTGAAGGTGTACGTCTGTTCCGGTGATACCGGAGAGAGGGCAGAAGTCATCCGATGAAGGCGCCGGAGGAACGGATGAGGCACAGGCTGATGCTTATTAGGCCTTGCTGGATCCGGACCGAAAGCGGGACCGCATCAGGAATCAAATATTGGTCTGCAGCGAAAGCTGCTGTCCGAAAAGGATCGAAAAAGGTTCTTTCAATTCGGAAAACGGCAGGTGTATCGATCATGGCACCTGCGGCTGTATCGAAAGATGCAGCCGGTGATGATCTCCGTGGTATTAATACTTCGTCCGCAGGCGCTGCGCGACAGAACGAAGCGCAGAAGCCTGCGTGACGGGATTGAGACACGGATGGTACAGCTGAACTGATTTTAGCTATTTGAAAACTGCATCTTCCATGGATTATGATGGTTTCCGCATCGCCCGGAAGTGCCGTGGACAGGTTTCACGGAACTGCGGCAAGGAACCATCACGTGGGATCCAGTCCGCATGGCCTTGCGGCCGTTGCGGATTGCCCGACAAGGAGCGTTACTGCTTTGTTGTTATACAGGCAGCAAAATGGACGGGACTTCCCGGACTCGCATGACTGATCTGATAAGTCATGATCCGGATGACCGGAGTTCCGGCTCTTAGGTCATGATGATGTCATGTCAGCTTGTCGGTCCCAGGAAGTCAAAGGGCATTTTGTTGTTTACTGGAAGGGAGACCGGTTCGACGCAGAGACCAATATGAGCCATGTTTCCGGCTTCTCTGACAACATTACCCGCAGTTTACATGCTGGATCTATTCCGCAACTGCACCGAAAACGCTTCGTCCCGAATCAACGATGAGGGGCGGGCAAAGATCCGGAAAAGAGCGTAAGCTTTTTCCAAACCGGAAGTCGTTCCGGAAAAAGACATTTTTTAAAACGGTTCTCCGCACACACTAGCGGAGCACTAAAGTAAGGAGTGTACGAAAAGTGGAAGAAAAGAAAACCTTCAAAGACATTCTCATGCAGATTTGGCATTCTCGTGAGGCGTCCCTGATCATCGTTCTGATCATCCTTTCGATCATCATGTCCATCGCGACACCCGCCTTCACAACGAAGGAGAACCTGATCAGCTTCATCAAGCAGTGCGCTATCGGATGCGTTGCATCAATGGGCCAGACCTTCATTGTTGCATCCGCAAACATCGACCTCTCCATCGGTGAGATCATGAACATGTCCGGTATTCTCATGGCCATGTTCATCAAGGCCTTCACAGTTGGCCCTGACAAGGTCCTCATCGGCAACACCTGGTGGGGCACCCTCATCTCCTGGATCCTCGCCATGGTCATCGGAGCTTGCCTCGGACTTCTGAACGGCGTTCTCCTCACAAAGCTGAGGCTGCCCGCCTTCATTATCACGCTTGGCACCCAGTACATCATCAGAGGTATCGACCAGGTCATCACAAAAGGTTATCCTGTAACGATCGACAACGATGCCATCATCCACAAGATCGGCGTAGGCGGCGTAGATGCACTGCTTGGCACGCCCTATCTGTTCTTCTTCGTCCCTGTCGCAGCCCTCGTCGGCTGGTTCATCCTTGACAGGACCGTTCTCGGAAACCACATCAAGGCCCTCGGCGGCAACGAGACAGCTGCAAGGCTTTCCGGTCTTGACACAAGCAAACTCAGGGTCATCACCTATGTCATCTGCGGTATCTTCGCAGGATATTCCGCGATCATGATGGTCGCCCGTCTTAACTCCGGTTCTGTTGCCGGCGCCGGCAACGTTTCCATGGACGCTGTTGCTGCTACCGTTGTCGGTGGTACCAGCATGTCAGGTGGTAACGGATCCGTCATCGGAACACTCCTCGGATGCGTTCTGATGCAGTTCATCAAGACATCAATGGTTCTGCTGCAGGTCAACATGTACTGGCAGACAGCCGTTATCGGTGTCGTTCTGATCGCGGTTTGCGGACTTGATAGTCTCACTCAGAAGATCGTTCGCTAATCAGCCAATCAGTATTCACTTGAAGAATTAATAAGAACGGAGATAAAAATGGATAATAACATGTTGCTCGAGGTAAAAGACCTGTCCAAGGCGTTCCCTGGTGTCCAGGCGCTGGATCATGTCTCTTTTGACCTCAAAGCCGGTGAGATCCATTGCCTTATCGGAGAGAACGGCGCAGGCAAGAGCACTCTGATCAAGTGCCTCGGCGGTGTTAACATCCCTGAAGAAGGAGAAATCATCATCAACGGCGAGAAGGTCGAGATCAACGACCCTCTGGAATCCGTTGAAGAAGGAATCGGAATCATCTATCAGGAATTCAACCTCGTTCCCAGCCTGTCCGTTGCCGAGAACATCTATCTTGCCCGCGAGGATACGACCAAAGAAGGCGGCTTCATCCTCGACCGCAAATCGATGTATGAGAAGGCAAACGCGATCCTTACGGATATCGGTTTCAGGAATCCTGACTCTTCCGTCATGATGTGGACATACAGAACTTCACAGCAGCAGATGGTCGAGATCGGCAAGGCTCTGTCCCACGACTCCAAGATCATGGTCTTCGACGAGCCGACAGCTGTTCTTACCGAGAGAGAGACAAGGAACCTGTTCGATGTTATCAAGAAACTGAGAGAGCGTGGAATCGGTATCATCTACATCTCTCACAGACTGGACGAAGTTCTTGAGCTGGCTGACAGAGTTACCGCTCTGAAGGACGGCAAGGTAACCGGAACTGTTGTCAATGAGGGCAACCTCAACAAGGACGACCTGGTCGCGATGATGATCGGACGTAAGCTTGAGGCTTACTATCCGGAGCGTTACGATACAGTCGAGCCCGACAACGTGGTGTTCGAGGTCAAGAACCTTACCAGCCCGACCGGCACTTTCAAGAACATCAACTTCCAGCTTCGCAAGGGCGAGATCCTCGGCTTCTCCGGCCTCGTTGGCGCGGGCAGAACCGAGACCATGAAGGCCATCCTCGGAGAGTATCCGTATGCGACCGGCGAGTTCTACCTCCACGGCGAGCAGATGACCGATCCCAGCCCCTACAACTGGATCAACAAAGGCCTTGCGATGCTGCCTGAAGACAGAAAGGCTGAAGGACTCGTCCTCGGCATGACTGTCGCTCAGAACATAAGCCTGCCGAACTTCGACAAGTTCAGCCATAAGGGCATCGTTGACCTGAAGGCTCAGAAACAGTTCATCGAAGAGACAATGAACAAGATGACTGTTCAGCCCAAGGATCCCAACAGATTGGCGGTATACTTCTCCGGTGGTAACCAGCAGAAGATCATTCTTGCGAAGTGGCTGGCTAAGAACCCTGACGTTCTTATCCTTGACGAGCCCACCCGCGGAATCGACGTCAACGCCAAGATGGAGATCTACAAGATCATGAATGACCTGACGACTCAGGGAATCAGCATCATCATGGTATCTTCCGAAATGAATGAGCTCATGGGTCTTTGCGACAGGATCCTTGTCATGTATGAAGGTGAGCTTTGCGCAGAATTCACACGTGATGAGAACGGCGAATACAGCGAAGAAGAGATCGGCCGTGCACAGGCCGGCGCTCTCAGCTGAGACCTTTGATGCCGAGTATCGGATTTAGAGCATAATACTCAAACGACAGGCTACAGGGTCATCACCCTGTAGCCTGTGTAATAAGAAAGAGATTTGGAGGGAATCAATGGCTACTAAGGTTTCCAAAGAAGTCATCGGCAATTTCGACGATGGCAGAGAAGTATACAGATACGTACTTGAAGATGAAAAAGGACAGATTGCATCTGTTATGAATATAGGGTGCGCCATCCTTGAGCTCTGCATCAGGGACAAGAACGGCGAACTCACCGACGTTATGTGCGGCATGGAGAGCTACGAGGCCAAGATCAGGATGAAGGGACTTGCCGGCGCAACGATAGGCCGTGTCGCCAACCGCATAGCTGACGGCAGATTCGTTTTCAACGGAAAAGAGATCCAGCTCGAGAAGAACGACTTTGCCGGCGGTCATATCCACGGAGGCAGAAACGGCTATCAGAACTGTTACTGGGACGGAGAGATAGTCGGAGAGTCCGTGGTGTTCACATATGTGAGCAAGGACGGTGAGGAAGGCTACCCCGGAGACCTCACGCTAAAAATGACGGTCACTTTCGAGAATAGCGTCCTCAGGCAGGAGACCGAGTACTGGAGCGAAGCCGGCACTGTCTGCAATCTTACCAACCACAGCGCCTTCAACCTCAACGGAACAGGTTCCGGCAATACCCTCGGTCATATGCTTATGATCAATGCTGACGAATACACCATTAATGATGAGCATGCGATCCCAGTAAAGAACGTTCCTGTGGAAGGCACCCCCTATGATTTCAGAGAGCCCCACACCATAGGCGAGCGCATCGATGCCGACGATCCCATGATCCAGGCGAATCACGGCTATGATGTGAACTTTGTTCTGAATGAGAATCATCCCTGCTGCGTGATCACAGGAGACCGTTCAGGGATCACCATGACGCTCAACAGTACAGCGCCGTGCATGATGCTTTACACAGGTAACCATATGGGATTCGCGTTCAACGGCAGAGTAAGTACCGGGAAGAACGGAATACCGAACGTTGATTGGGGCGGATTCAGCGTGGAGCCTCACTTCATGCCCAACGCGGCCAACACAGATCTGCAGCAGATCCTTGTGGAGCCGGGCAAGACATACACCTATCTTTATGAGATGGCTTTCTCAGTAGAGGAATGACCGCATTTCCCGCATATGATCTTCAGTAAGGAGAGAAAAGATGCTTCGAGTTACAAAGACAGAGAACGGAATGGTCCGCGGCTTTCCCGGCACAGACGCCAGAATAACCGTATTCAAAGGCATTCCGTTCGCAGATGATACATCCGGCGAGAACCGCTGGCGCGCTCCTCAGCCCGCGAAAGACTGGGAAGGCATCCGCGACTGCTACGAGTTCGCGCCTATCACGATGCAGAAAGTCCCCGGACTGGATCAGAACGCTTTCTATTCAAAAGAATGGCACGTCGATCCGGAAGTGCCGATGGGTGAGGACAGCCTTGCGCTGAACATCTGGACGCCCGCAAAGAGCGTGGATGAGAAGCTGCCCGTCATGATCTGGATCTTCGGCGGTGCCCTCAGAGAGGGCTACTGCTACGAGATGGAGTTTGACGGAGAGCGCATCGCTCACAGAGGAGTCATTCTGGTGTCCATCGCATACAGGCTCAACTGCTTCGGCTTCATGTGCCACCCGGATCTTACCAGAGATCAGCCCGATGCATTTGCGAATTTCGGATTCCTCGACCAGAAAGCCGGCATCGACTGGGTAAAGAGGAACATCGCGAATTTCGGAGGAGACCCCGATAACATCACGATCTTCGGGCAGTCCGCAGGCGGCGGAAGCACCCTGGCGCACCTCTGCTCGCCTAAGGCGAGGGGATCGTTCCAGAGAGCCATTGTCGAATCCGCGGGCGGCGTTGCCGTGTCCTACCCCAGCAACAGAGCGATGCGCCACTACCGCACGCTCGAGAAGGCGGAGGCTGACGGAGTCAGGTTCCTCAGAGACTACCTCAAGGTCGAGACCATCGAGGAAGCAAGAAAACTGGACGCGAAATTCATCGAGGACAAATTCCTTGAGATGACAGTCAACGGAGAGATGTGGCGCGGCGTCGTAGACGGTATCTATGTGCCGGAGCAGGTGGATGACACCGTCCTTAAGGGAGAGGTCGCTGATGTCCCGATCATCATTGGAAATACCAACGGAGAGGGAAGGCCGGCTCCTGCCGACGAGGATAAGGCCATAGAATGGGTCCGCGCGAACTTCGGTGAGTACGCCGATGAGTACATCGACATCTGCCGCAGAAAGGCCGAGAAGGAAGGAACGGCTCTTTACAGGGCGCTCAGTGTCAACCAGAACGAAGTCGGAGCTCAGATCTTCGCGGATATCCTGGCGAGACAGGGACGTCCGGTGTATTACTATGTCTTCGGACCCGAGATGCCCGGGGACAATGCCGGAGCATTCCATTCCAGTGACCTCTGGTTCGAGTTCGAGACTCTCATGAGATGCTGGAGACCGTTTACTGCAAAGCACTACGATCTTGCCAGAAAAATGTGCAACTACTGGACAAACTTCGCAAAGAACGGCGATCCCAACGGAAATGATGCCGACGGGACACCGATGCCCGAATGGAAGCTATATGACGCAGCGCGTCCGTGCAATATCGGATTCTTCGATACGGTGGAATTCAATCCTGATTCCTATGACGAGAGAGCGAGATTCCTCGTCGATCTCAACGTAAAGGCTGCTGCCGAATGATCAATTTATCTGCAGTGCGCCTTTTCGTTTGCGGGGAGGCGCCTGCGGTGTCTAAAGAAAAAACTATTTGGAGGTCATTA
This sequence comes from Oscillospiraceae bacterium, assembly GCA_017548485.1. Classification (GTDB taxonomy): domain Bacteria; phylum Bacillota; class Clostridia; order Oscillospirales; family Ruminococcaceae; genus RUG11783. The sequence goes on from JAFYZY010000001.1 coordinate 11,987, forward strand.
CATGCTCAGAGTTACAAAGACAGAGAACGGCATGGTCAAGGGTTTCCCAGGAACCGATGCCAGGATCACTGTATTCAAGGGCATCCCTTATGCAGCTGATCCCAGCGGCGAGAACCGCTGGCGCGCTCCTCAGCCCGCAAAGGACTGGGAAGGTGTGCGCGAATGCTATCAGTTCGGCCCCATCACCATGCAGGCAGTTCCCGGAAAAGATCCGGAAGCTTTCTATTCCAAAGAGTGGAACGTCGACCCCGAGATCCCGATGGGAGAGGACGGAAGCCTTCAGGTGAACATCTGGACACCTGCGAAAAAGGCTGACGAGAAGCTCCCCGTCATGGTCTGGATATTCGGTGGCGGACTTCAGGAAGGCAACTGCACCGAGATGGAGTTCGACGGAGAGCGCATCGCTCACCGCGGCTGCGTCCTGGTGACTGTGGCCTACAGGCTCAACGTGTTCGGATTCCTTGCACATCCCGAACTGACGGCGGAAGATCCCGAGCATCCCTGCAACTTCGGATTCCTCGATCAGAAAGCTGCTATTGAGTGGGTCAACCGCAACATCGCCAACTTCGGCGGCGACCCGGAGAACATCACCATCTTCGGCCAGTCCTCCGGCGGCGTCAGCGTGTTCACACAGATGAGCTCCGAGACCACCGACGGTCTCTTCCAGAAGGCGATCATCATGTCCTCAGCAGGCGGAAGCCTCGTGTCCGTATATCCCAGGAGCACTTTCCGTCACAATCAGAATCTGGCTGAGGCGGAGAAGAAGGGCGAGTACTTCTTCAAAGAGTTCCTCGGAGTAGAGACGCTGGCTGAAGCCAGAGCGCTCCCCGCGGAGTTCGTCAGGGACAAAGAACTCGAGTACAGGGCTAAAGTCGGATTCGGCGGAACCTTCAACTCGGTGGTCGATGGCAAGTTCCTCACCAAGGAGATCGAAGGCTACCTCATGAAGGACCAGCTCCACAGAGTTCCCATCCTCCTCGGATGGACCGGTGATGAGTTCATCTTCGGACCCAGAGGCGATGACGATGAGGCGTTTGACAAATTCGCAGCTACATTCGGCGACAAGGAAGCCGAGTACAGGGCTCTCGTCGAAAAGGAAGTCGCAGCGGGCAAGGACCGCAGGACAGCCGGAAGCGCGAACCTGAACGAGACTGCCGCGAGGATAGTGGGCGATGTCTTCAACGAGCAGGGCAGATCCATCAGACTGTACTGCTTCGATCCGGAGATCCCCGGAGACGACGCAGGTTCCTTCCACAGTTCAGACCTGTGGTTCTGCTTCGAGACACTGATGAAGTGCTGGAGGCCCTTCGACGGTCATCACTTCGACCTGGCGAGGAAGATGTGCAACTACTGGACCAACTTCGCAAAGACCGGCGATCCCAACGGCAACGACGCCGACGGCACACCAATGCCCGAGTGGAAAGCATATACTCCCGACAACCGCAGATGCATCCAGTTCTTCGATACGGTCCAGATGCAGCCGGAAGAGACTCCCGCCTGCACAGACTTCATAGTGAAGATCAACCTGGAAGCCTACAGGGAAAACAATCAGTAAGACCGAAATCGCTTAAAGGAGCATACAGATGCTTAGAAGTACAAAGACTCAGAACGGTCTCGTCCAGGGCTATCCCGGAAGCGACGCCCGTATCACCGTATACAAGGGCATCCCTTACGCCGCGGATACATCCGGAAAGAACCGCTGGCGTGCGCCTCAGCCCGTAGAGAACTGGGAAGGCGTGCGTCCCTGCTATGAGTTCGGGCCTATCACTATGCAGGCGATACCCGGCAAGGATCCCAACGCATTCTACGCAAAGGAGTGGCATGTGGATCCCGAGGTCCCCATGGGCGAGGACGGACTCAGACTGAATATCTGGACTCCCGCAAAGAGCACGGAAGACAGGCTTCCGGTGTTCGTATGGTTCTTCGGCGGAGCATACAAGGAAGGCTACGCGCATGAGATGGAGTTTGACGGCGAGCGCATTGCCCACAGAGGAGTGATCTTCGTCACCGTCGCTTACCGCGTCAACGTGTTCGGCTTCCTGTGCCACCCGGAACTGACTGCGGAAGATCCCGAGCACCCCGCAAACTTCGGTCTGCTGGACCAGAGAGCGGGACTTGAATGGGTAAAGAACAACATCGCCTTCTTTGGCGGCGACCCGGACAATGTCACCATCGGCGGACAGTCTGCCGGCGGCGGCAGCGTCTGGAACCATCTCGCCTCCCCGAAGGCAAGAGGCTCCTTCCACAAGGCGGTCATCCAGTCCGCAGGAGGATGCGGATTCCGTTATCCGGGCTCGATGTTCGGCGGCGGATACAACTTCGAGATGGCTCAGAAGAACGGCGAAAGGTTCCTAAAGGAGGTCCTCGGAGTCGACACCATCGCGGAAGCGAGGGAGCTTGATGCGTGGGAGATCGAGCAGAAATGTCTGGATTCCCGCATGATGTTCGGGCCCATCTCCGACGGGAAGTACCTGGTCGAGAGCTATTCCGACACCATCAAGGCCGACAGGATCCCCGACATGCCGATCCTCATAGGCAACACGACCAACGAGTTCATGAACGGACCCGCTTTAGATGACGAGACCGCCATAGAGGAATGGGCAAAGAAGAACTTCTCCGACAAAGCCGACGAGTATCTCGCGATATGCAGGAAGATGGCGGAGGAGAGCGGAGAACCTCTGAGGAAGGTCTGTACCGTGGGAACTTTCGAGCTCGGTACGCATCTCGCCCTTGAGTGCTTCGCGGATCAGGGAAGGAAAGTATATTACTACAACTTCGGACCCACCATCCCCGGAGACGACGCAGGCGCGTTCCACAGCTCAGATCTGTGGTTCATGACAGAAAACCTCATGAAGTGCTGGAGACCTTTCGACGGACCTTATTACGATCTCGCCAGGAAGATGTGCAACTACTGGACCAATTTCTGCAAGACCGGAGACCCCAACGGCAACGACGCTGACGGGACCCCGATGCTGCACTGGGATGCCTTCACAAAGGAAGACAAGTGCAATATCTTCTTCGGGGATGAGATCTATATGGTCCACGGAGAGTACACTCCCAAGAGAAAGTTCCTCTGCGAAGTTAACAAATAGTATAAACAAAATTCATCAGTAATACGGAGAGTAAAACAATGCTCAGAGTAACAAAGACTGAAAGCGGAATGGTAAAGGGCTTCCCCGGAACCGACGCAAGGATCACCGTTTTCAAGGGCATCCCGTTTGCAGCGCCGACGTGCGGCGACAACCGCTGGCGCGCTCCTCAGCCCCCCGAGAGCTGGGAAGGCGTAAGGGAATGCTATGAATTCGGACCGATCACAATGCAGGCAGTTCCTGGAAGAAATCCCGACGCATTCTATTCGAAAGAGTGGCACGTGGATCCGGAAGTTCCCATGAATGAGGACGGACTGAGACTGAACATCTGGACGCCCGCGAAATCCGTTGACGAGAAACTGCCCGTAATGGTCTGGTTCTTCGGAGGCGGATTCAGGGAAGGATATGCCTGGGAGATGGAATTCGACGGCGAGCGCATCGCTCACCGCGGAGTCATCCTTGTCTCGGTCGCATACCGCGTCAACGTGTTCGGATTCCTCTGCCATCCCGAACTGACGGCGGAAGCGCCGGATGCACCGACCAACTTCGGCATGCTGGATCAGCTCGCCGGCCTCAAGTGGGTGGAGCGCAACATCGCCAATTTCGGCGGTGATCCCAAGAACATCACCATCTTCGGACAGTCCGCAGGCGGCGGCAGCGTATGGAACCATCTGTGCTCACCGCAGTCCAGAGGACATTTCCAGAGAGCGATAGTGGAATCCGCCGGCGGAGTCAATATGAAGTATCCCAGCAATCCCAGATTCAGCGGAAGGAACTTCAACTTCGAGGCAGCCCAGGAGATGGGCGTCAGGTTCCTCAAAGAGTGGCTGGGCGTGGACACCATAGCGGAAGCCAGAAAACTGGATGCGCAGTTCATCGAGGATAAGTGCCTTGAGAGCAATTTCTTCTTCATGCCGCAGGCTGACGGGAAGTTCCTCACGGCTCTCGGCGAAGAGTGCATCAAGAACGGCACCCTCTACAACGTCCCGCTGATGACCGGAAACACCACGGACGAGTTCCAGGTGGGACCGGCATCCGATGACGAGGCCGAGGTCGAGAAATGGATCAGCGAGTCCTTCGGAGACAAGGCTGAGGAGTATCTCGCGATATGCAGAAGACAGTCTGCCAGGACAGGCGAAAGCCTCAGGAAGGCGGCAACGGTAGGATCCTTCGAGTACGGCGCAAGACTGGCTCTGGAGTATCTTTCGGAGCAGGGAAGGGATCTGCACTACTATGTGTTCGGACCCACGATCCCCGGCGACAATGCGGGCGTGTTCCACAGTTCCGACCTCTGGTTCGAGTTTGAGACGCTTATGAAGTGCTGGAGACCCTTCGACGGGCACCACTTCGACCTTGCCAGGAAGATGTGCAACTACTGGACGAACTTCGCAAAGAACGGCGATCCCAACGGCTGCGACGCCGACGGAACACCGATGCCCAACTGGGAGAGGTTCACCACCGACAACAAGCACGGTATCTTCTTTGGGGACGAGATCTTTATGAATAAGGCCGAACCCACCGAGAAGGAGACGTTCCTGCTTACGGTAAACAAATAATCATGATCACAGCCTGCATCCGTGCCGGAAGGCACGGATGCAGACGGTTTGTTTTTTAAGACATGAATAAAGACCTCCCATCGTACAGGCGGGAAGTCAATAATACAGGAGGAACCAATGATCAGAGAAACCAGAACTGAGAACGGACTCGTAAAGGGCATAGTCGGCACCAACGCGAGAGTAACCGTTTTCAAGGGCATTCCCTATGCTGCACCGCCTGTCGGAGAGAACCGCTGGCGCGCACCGCAGCCTGCCGAGAACTGGGAAGGCGTGCGCGAGTGCTATGAGTTCGGGCCAATAGCGATGCAGAATACACCGGGTGCCGATCCGGACGCATTCTATTCCAAGGAATGGCATGTCGATCCCGATATAGCCATGGATGAAGACTGCCTCCAGCTCAACATCTGGACCCCCGCAAAGAGCACAGAGGACAAGCTTCCTGTCATGATGTGGATCCACGGCGGCGGAATGCAGGAAGGCTACGGCCATGAGCAGGAATTCGACGGCGAGCATTTCGCCAAGAGAGGCGTCATCCTGGTGTCCATCACCTACCGCCTCAATGTGTTCGCTTTCATGGCGCACAAGGAACTGACGGCTGCCCAGCCCGACGCTCCCTGCAACTTCGGCCTTCTGGATATGGTCGCGGCCCTGAAGTGGATCAAGAGGAACATCGTCAACTTCGGAGGAGATCCGGAGAACGTCACGATCTTCGGACAGTCCGGCGGCGGTGCTGCGGTACAGTATCTGTGCTGCTCGCCCATGACGGTCGGCCTGTTCCAGCACGCGATAATCCAGTCCGCGGGACTCAATGCCATGGCGATCCCGAGCCTCGGCTATTTCGAGATCGGAACCAAGGATCTCGCTTTCGGCGAAGAGTTCGGCCAGACCTTCCTTGAATATCTCGGAGTGAACAGCATCGAGGAGGCGAGGAAACTGGATGCCAAGTACATCAATGACAAGCAGGTCCAGTACCGCAGAGAGACGTTCAAATTCATGAATCCTCTGGTGGACGGGCTGTTCTGCACCCAGGACCCCGGCGACTGCATGATCAAAAACGAGATGAACGACGTGGACGTCATGGTCACCGCTACCGGCGATGAGTTCTTCGCAGGCGCGCGCGAGCCGCTGGAAGACTGGGCAAAGACGCTCTTCGGCGATCTCGCGGACGACTATCTTAAGGTAGTCAGGTATGTCGCGGGAAACGACAAGAGGGAAGATATCGTAAGAGAAGCGGACTTCTCCACATTCAACGCATCCAACAGGCTCACAGCTGAGATCCTGGCCCTCAAAGGCCGCAAGGTGTACTTCAGCGTGTTCGATCCGTACATCCCCGGAGATGACGTCGGAGCGTTCCACTCCTGCGATCTCTGGTTCGAGTTCGAGACGCTGATGAACTGCTGGAGGCCCTTCGACGGACATCATTACGATCTGGCAAGGCAGATGTGCAACTATTTCGCCAACTTCGCAAAGAACGGCGACCCGAACGGCCCCGACGCCGACGGCACGCCGATGCCGGAGTGGGTGCCCTACAACGAGGGATTCCATGCGATGCTTCTGGGCGACGAAGTGAAGATGGAGAAGGAGGAGGATCCCAGGATCCGCTTCATCATCGACGCGAACCTCAGAAAATACGGCCTCAAATAAGTATCGTTCTTAGATAAGGAGAAAAGACCCATGTTGAGAGAGACCAGGACAGAGAACGGAAGAGTCAGAGGCATTGTAGCCACCGACGCCCGTATCACTGTGTACAAGGGGATCCCTTTCGGCGCCGACACCTCCGGCAAGAACCGCTGGCGTCCGCCTCAGCCCGCTGAGGACTGGGAGGGAGTCAGGGAATGCTACGAGTTCGGCGAGATCTCCATGCAGAGAGTGCCCGGCAGAGACCCCGAGGCATTCTATGCCAAGGAATGGCACGTGGATCCCGAAGTCAAGAGAGGCGAGAACTGCCTCACCGCAAACATCTGGACACCCGCAAAGACCGTCGACGACAAGCTTCCCGTAATGGTGTGGATCTTCGGCGGCGGACTTCAGGAAGGCTATCCCTATGAGATGGAGTTCGACGGAGAGCGCATCGCTTCCCGCGGCGTGATCCTGGTATCCATAGGATACAGGCTCAACGCATTCGGACTTCTCGCGCATCCGGAGATAACCAAAGAGAATCCAGACGGACCGACCAACTTCGCTCTTCAGGACCAGGCGTTCGGAATTGCCTGGGTCAAGAGGAACATAGCCAACTTCGGCGGCGACCCTGAGAACATCACGATCTTCGGACAGTCCGCAGGCGGTTTCTCGGTAGTCGCGCAGATGTGCTCCCCGAAAGCAAAAGGCCTTTTCCAGAAAGGGATCATCGAGTCCATCGGCGGCATGAGACCCAAATATCCGCTGAACATGAGCATGCCTCAGGTATCGCTGGAGCAGCAGGAGAAGGAAGGCATCGAGTTCTTCGAGAAACTCGGCGTCAAGACTCTGGAAGAAGCCAGAGCGCTGGACGCACAGTACATCGAGGACAAGTTCAATGAGTGTCACTATTTCTGGGGCGCCGTGACCGACGGTGTGTTCCTCACCGAGATGTTGGAGGACACCATAGTCGGCAACAGAATGAACGACGTCAAGTTCATGGTGGGCAATACCAAGGACGAGTTCCTTATCGCTCCGCCGGCAGACGATGACGAGACAGTCAACAAATTCGTTGATGAGAGGTTCTGCCAGTACGCAGACGGATTCAAGGAAGTGGTCAAGGCAGGCGGTATGGAGCTGAAAGACGCAGCCGTAGTGCATCAGATGGGCATCGGCAACAGGCTGATGGCCGCGGTATGCGCGAAGCACGGCCTTGATTTCTATTACTACACCTTCGGTGTGTCCATCCCCGGAGACGATGCGGGGTGCTTCCATTCATGCGACCTGTGGTTCCAGTTCGAAACGCTGATGAAGTGCTGGAGACCTTTCAACGGCCATCATCTCGACTGCGCCAGAAAGATCTGCAACTACTGGACCAACTTCGCCAAGACCGGAGATCCCAACGGCAAGGACGCCGACGGAACCGACATGCCCTACTGGAGCAAGTACACTGAGGAAAGCCCCTACGGCATGCTGCTGTACGACGACATCAGGATGGAGACCGAACCCCTCAATTCAGCCGAGCAGTACATGGTGGATATCAACCTCAAAGAGTTCGGCATGTGAATAACCGGCAGCCGCGCAGGTAAACAAACGGCGCGGCACACAATAAACTACATAAGCGAGGATATGAAAATGTATCTGAGACAGACAAGGACTGAGAACGGCGAGGTGCGCGGATTCCCCGGCACCAACGCAAGAATCACAGTCTACAAGGGGATCCCTTTCGCAGCGGATACAGGCTATGAGAACAGATGGCGCGCTCCTCAGCCCGCGAAGGACTGGGAAGGTGTCAGGGACTGCTATGAGTTCGGCCCCATCCCCATGCAGAGGATACCCGGCAGAGACCCAAACGCTTTCTATGCCAAGGAATGGCACGTGGATCCGGAAGTACCCATGGGCGAGGACTGCCTGAGAGTCAACATCTGGACCCCGGCTCACACTAAGGACGACAAGCTCCCCGTAATGATCTGGATCTTCGGCGGCGGCCTTATGGAAGGCTATCCCCATGAGATGGAGTTCGACGGCGAGCGTATCGCCTCCCGCGGAGTCATACTGGCATCCATCGGCTACAGGCTCAACGTCTTCGGACAGCTGTGCCATCCGGAACTCACCGCGACACAGCCCGAAGCGCCCGCGAACTTCTGCTTCCTGGACCAGGCATACGGCATCGCGTGGGTAAAGAGGAACATCGCCAACTTCGGCGGCGATCCGGAGAACATCACCATCTTCGGACAGTCCGCAGGCGGCGCTTCCGTCCTCACGCACATGTGCGCTTCCCAGTCCGAGGGACTTTTCCAGAAGTGCATCGTCGAATCCTTCAACCCGATCAACCCGGGCATCCCGAAGACAGGTTCCTTCCCGGCTCACACCTTCGAAGATGTGGAAGCCCAGGGAGTCAAGTTCTTCGACATGCTTGGTGTCAAGACACTTGAGGAAGCCAGAAAGCTCGACGCGCAGTTCATCATGGATACCTACAACAAGAGCGGACTGTTCATCGGAAACGTGACTGACCCTGTCTACAACAAGGGCAACATTGCCGATGAGCTCCTCGCCAACAAGTTCCATGACGTGCAGTTCATTATCGGCAATACTGTCGATGAGTTCACGGTAGGACCTTCCGTGGATCCCATGGCGCAGTACAGGAACGCGGCCGACGGAGACGTCGCGCCGGTCATCCCGGACTTCGACAAGGAAGAGGAAGTCATGAA
>JAFYZY010000033.1 GCA_017548485.1 Oscillospiraceae bacterium
CACTCTGAACGACGGACTGAAGCTGTCGGAAACCGCTGTTGAGAACTACGTGGAAGTCATGAACAAGGTGGTCGAATGCAAGAGGACTCTTACCACGATGATACTGGCTACCGATTTCTACGAACTGGCCCTCGGTGAGTAGCTGAATCCAGGATCAAGACTATCAGAGACATTAACAAGGCATCGCCCGGCCACCGGGCGATGCCTTTTCAAATATCTGTCGTATCTGTTTTAGAAGACGCCCTGCTCCATCATCGCGGTGGCTACCTTGCTGAATCCCGCGATATTTGCTCCGGAGACAAGGTCATATCCCAGACCGTATTCCTCCGCTGCTGCGGCAGATGAGTCATGAATATTAGCCATCATCGCCTTGAGGTGTTCGTCCACCTCCTCAGCGGTCCATACAAGGCGCTCGGAGTTCTGGGCCATCTCCAGAGCCGATACCCCGACTCCGCCCGCGTTGACTGCCTTGGAAGGAGCTACCGTCAGATGATCCTGGCTGCGCAGGAAAGACATGGCATCATTGAGAGTGGGCATATTGGAGACTTCGATGTAGTACCTGGCGCCGCTCTCGGCTATGGCTTTTGCCTCCTCCATGCCGACTTCATTCTGAGTTGCGCACGGCATATAGATATCAGCCTTGACTCCCCAGGGCTTCTGACCGGCGTAGAAGGGAACGTTGAATCTGTCTGCATAGTCCTTGATCGTGCCGTCCGTTGACGCTCTTATCTCCAGCAGGCAGTTGAGCTTTTCCTCAGTATTGACGCCGTCGGGATCATACACGTAACCGTGTCTTCCGGAGATAGTGATCACTTTTGCACCCAGCTCGGCAGCTTTTTTGCACACGCCCCAGGTGACGTTGCCGTAACCGGAAGCGGCTATCGTCTTTCCTTTTATATCATCGTTGAAATGATGGAGAACATTCTGCAGGTAGTAGATGGCCCCGTATCCCGTGGCTTCCGGCCTCAGGAGGCTTCCGCCGTAGGACATTCCTTTTCCTGTGAGAGTGCCGTTCTCCCAGACTCCCTTGAGTCTTCTGTACTGACCGTACATATAGCCTATCTCGCGTCCGCCGACGCCCATGTCACCGGCAGGCACGTCCACGTCCGGCCCGATGTATCTGTAGAGAGCAGTGATGAAGCTCTGGCAGAAACGCATGATCTCAGCGTCGGATTTGCCTGCGGGGTCGAAGTCTGAACCGCCCTTGCCGCCTCCTATGGGCAGACCGGTCAGGCTGTTCTTGAAGATCTGTTCGAAGCCCAGAAACTTGATGATGCTCTCATTTACGTTGGACTGGAACCGGAGTCCTCCCTTATAGGGCCCGATCGCTCCGTTGAACTGGCAGCGCCAGCCCCGGTTGGTGTGGTACTTTCCGTTGTCATCCATCCATACCACGCGGAATGTGAACATTCTTTCGGGCTCGACCATGCGGTTCAGCAGATCGGCAGCCTCGTATTCGGGATGCGCGTCCATGACAGGTGAGAGTGAGGATAAAACCTCTGTTACTGCCTGTACGAATTCGGGCTGTTCTGAGTGCTTATCGCGGACTCCCGCCAGAACGCTCTCTACATATTTGTTCATCTTGGCCCTCCTGACTTGTGGTTTGGGATCAGTGCTAGAGTAATTATAATCACCGTCTGTTACAGCGTAAATAAACGTCCGAAAAGTTTGGAGGATTACATATCTGAGAGGTCCCTTCAGTACTTTAATTCGGTGAAACTGCAGACAGAAAAAAGCGTGCTGACGGGTATTCCGTCAGCACGCCAGTTTGATTTGAATCACCGATCGTTCAGAGAGTCAGTTCGATAGCCTGTGTCTTTCCTGATGCTGCGCTGCTGAGTTCCTGACGCAGTTCGTCATCAGTGATGAGTCCGTCACGCTTGACTGCCATCGTCATAGCTTCCATCTCGACGGTCAGATCCAGTTTCTCGTCTTCGAAGAGGTTCGTATAGAACTTCTTGAGAGCCTTGTCCACGTCATTGAGGTAGCTTCTGACCTTTTCAGCCATTTTTCCGGAATCGGTTCCGCTGCGCTCGACTTTCTCATACTTCTCCAGGATAAGATTGATCGTGGGGAGGTAGTAGGTGAGGAACTGTCTTGCGGAAGCGATGCTCTTGGGCTGTTCGATCAGGGCCTTGAATATCCTGTCGCAGGTCCTGCAGATGGAATATCCGGCTTCTCTGATCTCACTGTCGTGGATCTTTCCGAGATTGCTCCTGATGGAGACTACCTTGCTCTTTCCGTTGTTGATGAGTTCAGCCTGTTCCGGAGCGAGGTCGGCCCGCTTTGTCTCGGTGGTGCTGCTGCCGCTTCCCTTAAGTGAATAGACGATCAGCGCCACTACGAGAGCTACTATGGCGAATCCGACGAGTCCTCCTGCCAGAAGCAGCAGTCTTCCGAGGCGGGGCAGGATCCAAAGGCAAAGACCGCAGGCGAGCATGAACATCATGCAGCCGGTCATTCCGTAATTTGGACGTCTGTTCAATTCCGTTCCTCCCTTCTTTTTCTATAGATTCAGGGGATCATCCTTTAACTTCAAGCAGTTTCTGTCTGAGCTCGGTCTCGATCTTTCCGAGGGTGTTCTCAGCTTCCATGCGCTTCTGGCGGCCTTCCTCCTGGATCTTCAGGACTTCGTCGAGGGTCTCGATGAGCTTGCGGTTGGCATCCTCAACGGTCTCGATGTCCACTATGCCGCGTTCGCTTTCCTTGGCGATCTCGATGGTGCCCATCTGAAGAGTTTCAGCGTTCTTCTGGAGCAGTTCGTTCGTCAGATCGCTGACTTCCTTCTGAGCTTCCATGGCTTCCTTGGAGTGAGCCATTCCGAGGGCGAGTACCATCTGGTTCTTCCAGAGGGGGATGGTGTTGTTGATGGTCGTCTGGATCTTTTCCACCATCAGTGTATCGCCGTTCTGGATCAGCCTGATCTCAGGCGCCATCTGGATGCTGATCTCTCTTGTGAGCTGCAGGTCATAGAGCTTCTTCTCGAATCTCTCGCAGAGATTTGCGAAGTCGTTGGCGGCCTGAGCGTCTTCCGCGAGACCGGAGGCTTCAGCCTTTGCCTTGAGCTCCTTGAGGGTGGTGTTGCGCTCCTCTTCCAGGCGCTTCTTGCCGGCTATGATATACATCGACAGCTCTTTGAAGTATGCGAGGTTGACATCATACATCTGGTCGAACATCACGATGTCCTTGAACAGCGTGTTCTGATGGTCCTTGAGGATCTCGGAGATCTTGTCCACGCTGTTGGATGCGGTGTCATATCTCTCCTGGAGCTTCGCGAAGCTGTTTCTGGATTTCTTGAAGAGTCCGAACAGACCCTGCTTCTCATCCTTGCTGTCGATGGAGAAGCCTTTGAGCTCCACGACGAGGTTAGTGATCATGTCGCCGACTTCACCGAGGTCCTTTGTGCGGACGTTCTCAAGAGTCGTGTCGGAGAACGAGGCTATCTTCTCCTGGCATGCTGCGCCGTACTGGAGGATAACGTTCGTATCCTTGATGTTGATCTTCTGGGAGAACTCCTCGACGGCCTTCTTCTCTTCTTCTGTGAGGTTGGCGTCGCTGAGGTAGTCCGTAACAGCTGATGTCTCTTCCGGTGCTGCTACGATAGGTGTGAGCGTTGCTTCTTCGAAAGTTGTCGGATCCAGTGTGGGTGTCGGCAGTTCGAGGGAGATTCCATTGTTCTCAGCCATTCTAATTGACCTCCGTATTGACTATTTATAATACAAATATGAGTTGTCTCTGATCTGTACGATATGGATTATATCATAAGAGACCGGTGATTACACCTGAAACAGAGCGAAATACGGACCTTTGAAACAGTAATCGGAGCAAATTAAGGCCGGACTGCGTAAGCCGCAGTCCGGCCGGTGTTTTGGGTATTGTCTGAAGGTATCAGAGAGCGCGGCTGTTGATCTCTTCCTTGATATTCGCTATGAAATCAGCGAGCGCAAGAGCTCCTTCGTCTCCGGCTCTGCGGCTGCGCAGGGAGACTGTTCCGGATTCGGCTTCCTTGTCTCCGACGACGAGCATGTACGGTATCTTCTGCAGCTGAGCCTCGCGGATCTTGTAACCCATCTTCTCATTCCTGGTGTCGACTTCGGCGCGGATGCCTGCGGCGTCCAGTTCAGCGAGGACTTTCGCAGCGTACTCGGAGTGCTTCTCTGAGATCGGTATGACCTTGACCTGTACGGGAGCCAGCCATGTCGGGAAGGCACCGGCAAAGTGCTCGGTGATGATGCCGATGAAGCGTTCGATGGAGCCGAACACGACTCTGTGGATCATGACAGGCGTGTGTTTCTCGCCGTCGTCACCTGTATACTCGATGTTGAAGCGGCCGGGAAGCTGATAGTCGAGCTGGATCGTGCCGCACTGCCATGTGCGGTTCAGGCAGTCGCTGATATGGAAGTCGAGCTTCGGACCGTAGAAGGCGCCGTCGCCGGGGTTGACCGTGTATTCCTTGCCGATGCTGGTGATGGCGTCTGCGAGCGCCGCTGTGGCGATGTCCCAGTCCTCCACCGAGCCTATATGGTCTTCCGGCATAGTGGACAGTTCGATCTTGTACTTGAGCCCGAAGAGGGAGTATACCTCGTCGAACAGCTGAGCGATGCGGATGACTTCGTCCTTGATCTGATCCTTCGCAAGGAGGATATGGGCATCATCCTGCGTGAAGCAGC
>JAFYZY010000034.1 GCA_017548485.1 Oscillospiraceae bacterium
AGGCAGACGAGATCGTTGCGAAGCTCAAAGAGGCCGGTGCAACAACCGAAGTCAAATAATAAGCTTTATGCAAAAAAGGAAGGAACAGCCGCAAAGCTGTTCCTTCTTTGTGTATGTGATAAAGATATCTATTTGTCGAACAGGCTGCACAGCAGTTTGTTCATGGTGGGGAAGAACGCCACCACGAAGAACAGCCTGCAGGTGTGCAGTATGGACACCTTGAAGGAATCGACTCCCATCTCCTCCGAGAGGAGAGCCATCTCTGTGATGCCGCCCGGAGTGGAGGCAAAGAGCGCGGTGGGATAGTCCACGTCGGTGAATCTGCTCAGCAGCGCCCCGTTGACCAGGATGAACGCTATTATCCCCGCCAGCATGATCAGTATCGGGACGATCAGAACGTGGATGTTCGCGAGATCAGCCCTGGAGAAGCGGCATCCCATATATGCCCCGGACAGTATGGACATACATGTCCTGATCTGAGAAGGAAAGCGGTTCTTGCCTTTGAACACCGTGAACACCGCGCCTGCGAGCATGGAGCCCAGCATGGCTCCGGAGGTGATGCCCAGCCTGCGGAAGATCAGTCCCGAGACGATGCAGACGGCGAAGACCGTCACCAGTTTCTTCCAGTCTGTCTTCTCCGGTATGCCGGACCTGACGTCCTCTTCCTCCTGATCTTCCGCAGCTTCTCCCTTCTGCATCCTTCCGGTGCGGAAGAGGTACTTGAACAGCGGGGGACAGAAAGTGAAAATGATGAGCAGCCTCAGCACCTGCAGCAGGGCGATATAGGCGGGATTGGCCCCCAGTTCCTCTCCGATGAGCGCCATGTCGGAGGCGCCGCCCGGTGACGTGGCGAACAGCGCTGTCGGCACGTCGAGGTCGGAGAAGACGATCATCAGGCCCCCGAAGATCAGGTTCATGGCGATGAACGCCGCTATCAGCAGGATGATGGGCTTTACGAGCTTTTTGAGGCTCTGAACGTCCTCACGGCCGACCCGGCATCCGATCATAGCTCCGGACAGCATCTGCAGTCCGGTCTTTACGTCCTGGATAAAGAATGCCTTTTCGAATATAAGATTGAAGATTATCACGAAGAACATGGAGCCGACCATCGCCCCGGAGGGCACGCCGAGCTTCTTCGCGAGCAGACCGCCGGCCGCACCGACCGCGGCGGTCAGAAGGAACAGAGTGATATTATCCATGAAACAATAAAACAGTGCGCTTCCGGATCAGATCCCCATCAGCTGGATGGCGTATCCGCATATGACGGATACTGCGAAGATGAAGGCGCAAATAAGGAGATTCTGCTTCTTGTCGCGGTTGTACTTCCACAGCATCGCGAGCCCCACACCGGCGTTCATCGTCAGTCCCGATATAAGGGAGCCGAAACTGATGAGACCTTCCATGTAGAACTCCGAGAGGATGATGGAAGGCGCGCAGTTGGGGATGAGTCCCGTAACTGCGGCTATCACCGGCTCGACCGAGTCGCTGCCGCTGAACAGGGCCGCGGCTTTTTCCTCTCCCGCGATCCCGACGAGCAGGTTCACCACGAAGATGGCGGCCAGCACGAAGGCGAGGCTCTTCAGAGTGTGCATCAGGGCTGTTGTGAACAGGCCCTCTTTCTCGCACTCGTCCTCCTCGCAGTCGCTGTGCATCAGCTCGTGTTCCATGTGAGAATGCTCCCGGTCTGTCGTGTCGGGGAAGACCTTTCCCGCTATCAGACCGGAAACTATGCCTATCACAAGGGACAGGACGGCCAGCAGCAGTCCCTTGGAGCGGAATCCCGCGGTACCCAGGAGGACCGGTATCGCCTCGTCGGTCTCGGCGGTGAACTCCGCTATCAGCGTAGAGACGGAAATGAGCCTGGTGGCGAACAGATCCGCCGCGGTGACAGAGAGGCCGCACATGGGCATAAGACCCGCCACAGCGCCGAGAAACGGCCCTTTGGCGCCGAGGGAGTACAGCCGGGAAGACAGTCTGTCACTTGCCTCGTGTTCGATGAATTCGATGAAAAGATAGGACGCGTAGAGGAAAGGGATCAGCTTGGCTGAGTCCTCCACGGCGTCGATCAGGGAATCAATGATGATGTCAAACATATAACAGCGTCTTTCCGGCAATGCTTCATTTGCCCGGGGTTCGGGCGTTTCCTTTTGCTCTTCCATTTCATTATAATATAAGATGCAATATACGGAGGACATGACCATGAGCGTGAACAGAAATACGGAACAGATCCTTTCCAGCGACGGGAAGACGATGCTTCATGTCGTGACATGGAGCGATGACAGCGTACCGCCCAAAGCGGTGCTGCAGATCTCTCACGGCATGTGCGAATACATGGAGCGCTATGACGACTTCGCTTCCTTCCTGGCAGGGAACGGATATATCGTCTGCGGCAACGATCACCTCGGGCACGGCCATACGGCAGCGACTCCGGATGACCTCGGGTTCATCGCGGAGAAGGACGGCTACAGGCTCATGGTAAAGGATCTGAGGAAGATAACTGAACTGCTCGGACAGAGATATCCGGGGCTTCCGATCGCTATGCTGGGG
>JAFYZY010000035.1 GCA_017548485.1 Oscillospiraceae bacterium
CGTCGCATCGTCTGAGGAAGGATTCACGGACAGGATCAGGGAGCCTCTTCCGTATACGAAAGGATAACCGCATTCTTCCACATGAATCACGCTGAAAGGCGAGGAGGCGAGCAGATCCGCATGGGACTTCCTGAGCGCAATAAGGCGCCTGGTCTCATTGAGCAGCGAACCGGGATCCGGCAGCTGACTCTCCACATCCGGCGCGTCCTGAGAGCTGTCGACGGGGAGATAGATCCTGTCCGGCTCCGCGGATGAAAAACCGCGGTTCGCGGTTCCGTTCCACTGCATGGGAGATCTGCTGCCTGTCCTCTGGTAGCCTCCTTCTTTTGTGGGGAGATCCAGGTACTTCATCCCGATCTCATCGCCGTAGTAGATGAAAGGAACTCCCGGCATCGTGAGAATGAACGCGTACGCGAGCTTAAGCTCGTCGGGAGAAAGAGTCGCGGCCGGACGGGGAGTGTCGTGGTTGCAGGTGAACATGGAGATGAAGCCGTGATCCCTTGAGACCTTGTACTTCGGGAGATAATCGTTGAGGAAGCGGAGGATATCTCCTCCGGAATCCTTTCTGAAGAAACTTCTGTCTCCTCCGGGAGTCTCGTAATCCCTGAGGAGGGTGTTGTATCCGTTTCCGTGATGATCCAGATAGAAATCCATGTGGAACCCGCCGAGACATATCGCCTGATAGGGATTCGACCACTCGCTGACCAGAGCGGCGTCGGGATAATCCCGGTCCAGCATCCCGCGGATATCGCGCCAGATCGCCGCGGTGGCGCTCTTGTCGCTGTCGTCGTTCTTTACGAGGGAATCCGCCATATCCACCCGGAAACCGTCGCAGCCTCTGTCCAGCCAGAACCGCATCACGTCCTTGATCGCTTCCTTTGTAGCCATAGCCTCTGGGGAGTCCACGGAGGACATCCATTTCTCGGTCCTGTTCAGCCAACCGTAGTTGAGCGCGGGCTGCGAAGCAAAGAAATTCAGCATGTATGACCCGGCGCGTTCCTTCATGCCGGAGATATAGGGATGGTCCGCGATGCCTTCAAAGGCGGCGGAGGTCCACACGTATCTGCCGGAATACTCGTTCTTCTCCGCTTTGCAGGACTCCAGGAACCAGGGATGCTGGTCGGAGGTGTGCCCCGGGACCAGATCGAGGAGGACCCTGATGCCTCTGGCATGCGCCTCGCTGAAGAGCCTGTACAGATCCTCATTCGTCCCGTATCTGTCTGCGACCTTTTTGTAGTCGCGGACGTCGTATCCTGCGTCCATGAACGGCGAGTCGAAGCACGGATTGATCCACAGCGCGTTGCAGCCCAGGTCATCTATATAATCCAGACTGTCGATGATGCCCTGCAGATCTCCGATGCCGTCGCCGTCGGAGTCCCGGAAGGACTGAGGGTATATCTCATAGAAAACGGCTTTATTGAGCCAATCCTGTACCATATCACACCTTTATCACTTGTCTGTAAGCACCGCGATGCTGAAAGCCGGGACCGTGAGGACAGAGACTTTGAAGGAGATCTGATCCACGGATGTGTTCAGCACGGCGGACAGTTTGAGGGGATCCAGAGACGACAGATCGATCTGCTGCTCTGTCTCGCCTGTGTTTATAACCAGGAGCACGTCATCATACCCCTCGCAGCGCTTGTAGAAAACAGCGACTGTATCGGTGCTGAGCTCCGGGTCTTCCACTCTCCCGCAGGGAATCGCGGGGAACGCATTTCTCACTTTTATGACCTGGCGGAACCAGTTCCACAGCGACAGGTCGTCTTTCTTCTGATCCGCGAGAGACGGGAACTTCATTGCGACTTCGTCCATGTCGGGAGGCCCCGAGCACATGTCGGGATCGGAGGGATCGTCGCTCCAGTACATGGGTGCTCTCTTGTTCTCGTCCTTCCCGGATCCCTTCATTCCGATCTCCTCGCCGTAGTACAGGAAGGAGTTGCCGCTCATCAGCAGACTCAGCGCGTATGACAGTTTGGTCACCGGACCTTCGTCCGTGGCGTAGTAGCCTGCGCTCCTCGCTATGTCGTGGTTGGTATAGAACGGCGCGTCGGTGTATGAGGGATTGGAAGAGCGGAACGCCTCGTCGGAGTAGATCATCGCTTTAACGAAGTCCGATGCCGCGATGAATCCTCCCGAGACGTCTCTTATGAATCCGTCAGGTCCGCTGAACGGGAAGTTGAACAGGGAATCTATTCCGCTGGTATACAGCAGAGAGATGTTGTTCCTGTCGGTCCAGGCCTCTCCCACGATATAACATTCGGGGTCGATCGCCTTGCATGTCTCGCAGAAGAATCTGAGGAAATCCCTGTTGGCTTCCGATTGCCCCGTGTGATATGAAGTGACCGCGTCAAGGCGGAAACCGTCCACTCCTTTTTCCAGCCAGTACGACACGATGCTTTTTATCTCATCCCGTATATAACTGCTGTTGAGATTGAGATCCGGCATGCCGGACCAGAACCTGGCTTCGTAATACCAGTTCGTTCCGGGAAGAGGGGAGTACCCGTTCTGGGGATCTCTTGAGAAGTTGTAGTAATCGAAGTATCTGCAGTATGAGACGTCTGGCTCCCAGTCGGCGGGAAGCTCATGCAGATAGTCCGAAGCGGCCTTGAACCATTCATGCTGATCGGAAGTGTGGTTGACGACTATGTCCATAAGTATCTTTATCCCGCGCCTGTGGCATTCGGCGATGAGTTTCTCATAGTCTTCCACGGTCCCGAAAGCAGGGTCGATGGAATAGTAGTCAGTCACATCGTATTTGTGATACGTGGGCGACGGATGCACCGGGGTGATCCAGATCTGATCGAATCCCAGATCTTTTATATAATCCAGCTTTGAGATGATCCCTCCGAGATCTCCGATCCCGTCGCTGTTGCTGTCGCAGAACGAGTAGGGGAATATCTCGTATGTGGTGCGGCAGAAATCGTCCCTGTCGGCTGTTTTCAGCTTCCTGTTGAACGAGTACATCTGCACGTCTGACTTCTCTTTTCCCGCAAAAAGCAGGAACACTGCTGCCGCGGCGATGACCGCAAACAGCAGTGCGATGACGGTAATGGTCTTTTTCCTGTTTATCATCCTTTAACGGCTCCTGACATGCCTTCCACGTAGTATCTCTGCATGTAGATGAAGAGTATCGCGATCGGTATGGAGATTATTACAGCTCCCGCTGCAAAGCAGGTGTACCACTGATACACATACTCTTTCTGCAGCATGTTCCAAAGGCCGATGGCTACTGTGAACTGGTCGGCGTTTGCACGGCACAGGACCTTTGCGAATATGAAGTCTACCCAGGGAGCGATGAACGAGGTCATGACCGTATAGATGACGATGGGCTTGGAGAGAGGCATGGTGATCTTTGTGAAGACCTGCCACTGTGTGCAACCGTCAATTACGGCAGCTTCGTCTATGGATTTCGGTATCGTGTCAAAGAATCCTTTTGCGATCTGGAATCCAAGACCGGAACATGCGCTGTATACGATGATAAGACCTATCCTTACGGCGCTTCCCTCCGTAAGTCCCATGGCTTTGAGGATGAAGTACTGCGCGATCATGGACATGAATCCGGGGAACAGACCGAGGATCATTGCGATGTTCATGAAGGTCTTGCGGAAACCGAAGCGCATGCGGCTCAGAGCATATGCGACCGACAGCACGAAGAATGTGCTGAGAACACAGCAGATGATAGAGATGATAAGGGTGTTCGCGAACATCTTCGGGAAATTGAGGACAGTGCGGTCGGTGAACAGTTTGATGTAGTTGTCCAGAGTATATCCCTGAGGCAGGAAGGTGCTGGTGTAAGCGCCTTTCTCCGCGCGGAAACTGGTGAGGACTATCCACACGATAGGCAATACCCAGATGACCGACAGTGTTGCGAGAAGAAGGTGCACCAGGAAATTCACCAGTCTCTTCTGAGGGCTGATCCTGTTTTTCTTGATCGTTTCCATCACATAAACGCCTCCTCATTCCTGTATGAACCGGAGTTCCTGTATGTGATCAGCGTCACGGCCGTAAGCACTATGAACGTCATGATGCCGATAACGGCTCCCAGGTTGTAATACTGCTGATCGATGGTCAGCTTGTACAGCCAGGTGACGAGCAGGTCTGTCTGACCCGCAGTGTCGCCGACATATGTCGGTCCTCCTGCGGACAGCAGATAGATGACGCCGAAGTTGTTGATGTTTCCCACGAAGCTGGTGATCAGGTAAGGAGTCGTGACGAACAGCATGTAGGGCAGTGTGATGCTGAAGAACGTCCTGACGGGGCCGGCTCCGTCGACCCTGGCGGCTTCATATAGCTCAGCGGGAATGTTCTGCAGGATGCCCGTGACCTGAAGGATCGTATACGGGATACCTATCCACAGGTTGATTATGATGATGGTGAACTTCGCCCATGTGGCATCTTTCCAGAAAGGAAGAGGAGAAGATATCAGTCCCAGATTCTGCAGAAGCACGTTAATGGCGCCGGAGGGCTGCAGCATGATGTTCATGATCATCAGGGTCACGAACTGCGGGACCGCTATGGAGAGGACGAAGCAGAACCTCCAGAGGCCTTTCCATTTCGTCTCCTTGCGGTTGATGATCATGGCGAGGATCATCCCGAAGATATAGTTGAGGAATGTCGCGAAGATGGCCCATATAATGGTCCACTTGAGGACGGACCAGAACTGCTTTCCTATATTGCCTCCAAGGTTGAGAACGCGTTTGAACTGAGTCAGTCCGTTCCAGTCAAAGAGCATAAGGTGCTCATCCTCCTTGGAATAGGAGGTGAATGCCATGGAGATCATATAGAACAGCGGGATGATGTTGAATATAAGGACCCCGATGCACGGGATAGTCATCAGAGTAATATGCAGATTTCCGTCAAACAGCTTTTTTATTTCCTCCGGCAGGGAGGGAACGTGTTCGTTTTGCTCTTTCATGAGCTGCAGGCGGTATGAATGGCGCATCTGAACGATCCACAGAGCTATGAACCCGGCGATCACGAACAGAGTGATTACGTTCTCCAGCAGGATCACCTGGGAGTTATCGCCCATAGTGTACTCATATACCTGTTTCGTCTCGTTCCAGACCTTTTCGGCCTCGCGGTCGCCCAGGCTCGGAAGCAACGCCAGACAGGAGAGCCCGCTGTTGATCATGTAAAGGACGAATGCTGCTTCCAGCAGGAAGACGAGCAGTCCCTTGACGAGCTGACCGTGGCCGATTATGCCGATGCCCATAAGGACAGCGGACAGCCTTGTCAGCAGATCACCGTGCTTTAGAGCATTCAGTGCGGTGATTTTCCTTTCTTTCATTTGGAGCTATTCCTTTCGAAAGAGTTGGTGAAAAAGAGCCTTGCTCTGCGGCCAGTCATCCCGGCCGCAGAGCTTATAAGATGGATCAGTTGACTGCCTCGGAGTTCATGGCAGTGTTCATCTCTTCTGTCTTTTCAGCAGCATTGCTGTGGGTAACGGTCTTGGCGATGAGCTCGGCGCCCATTGAGCCGGCGGGACCCCAGTAGTTGCCCATCTTTCCGAGAACAGGCTGTACGATGGAGGTCTTGGCGATTGTGTCGACCTGGGCCTTTGCCACGACGTTGGTGCCGGTGCTTACGTTGGTGTCTGTGGGGATGACTTCATCTCCGCGGAGCTGATAGTGGAGAGTCTGGGCCTCTGTGCCGCCAAGATAAGCTGCGAGAGCGACAGCGATCTCCGGATGCTCTTTGTAGAGAGCGGTGGAGGGGTTGACGCCGACGGCCTTGGTGCCGGCGAAGGACTTGAGCTGCTTGAGCTCGCCGTTGATCGTGATGGAGGGCAGGCAGGCTGCGCCGAGGTTGTCGCCGTAGGCATCCTGCGCCTTGGAGGCATCCCATGTGCCGGAGAAGAAGGCGTTGGCGCCTTCCACGCTTCCGACATCACCGTCGCCGAAGTTCTTGTTCGCTACCAGATCAACGAGGTAATCGGTGACCGCGACGGCCTTGTCGCCGCTGAAATCGATACCCTTGGACTCTTCGGTCTGTGTCGGTCCGAAGAGGGTGCAGCCGTTGGCTACATAGAAGGAAGCGAAATACCAGGAGTTCGTGAGCGGGAATGCTACTTTGCCCTTTTCGAGCATCGCGTCGAGGGACTTGATGTCTTCATCGGAGAAGACGCTCTTGTCGTAATACATGAACCAGGTGTTTCCGGTGAAGGGAATGCCGTAGACGGAGCCGTTGTATGTCACGGTGTTGACTGCGGTCTCGCCCTGGTTCTTCTTGGCTGTCTCGACAACGGAGCCGCCGAGCTCTGCAAGAGCGCCGGCTTTTACCAGATCGGGGATCTGGTCGTTGGCGAACAGATAGACGTCGGCAGCTGCGCTGGGGTCAGTTGCGACATTGGTCTTGGCATCGCCTTCCGAGCAGACGCCATACTTGAATGTGATCTCCCATTCGGGATGGAGCTTGGCAAATGCTTCGCAGCTGGTCTGCAGCCAATTGCCTTTCTCACTGCTCTGATCTTCCTGAGGGCCCCACACCGTTACGGTGACTGCGATCTTCTCGGGTTCCGGATCAGGTTCAGGCTGAGGTTCGGGTTCTTTTTTGCCGCAGGCGGTGAACATGGTCATTACCATCAGGACAGCGAGCAGCATGCTGAAGAATTTTTTCATTTTCATGATTTCCCCCTGATTAAAGGTTTGATTTTTATAATTTAACCGGTTTTGCCGGATTAAATCCTTTGCTTATACGTGTTCCAGGTTCATTCCCGTCTCGGGATCGAACAGATGGATGGCGTTGGGAGCGAACGTGAATTCCAGATCCGTTCCGATGCCGTGGGATCCGTCCTCGAGGTCGAGGGTGGGAACGATGATTATGCAGTCTTTGCCGTCGATGCTTATGTGCAGGTGGACTGAGCTTCCCATCATCTCGCTGACGTCGATGACGCCCTTGATCATCGCGCCGTCCACGTGATCCAGAGTGATGTGTTCCGGCCTTACTCCGACAGTCACATCCATCTCGGGAGTGTTCCTTGCCAGCAGGTTTGCCTGCTTGTCGGCGGAAGGAGCGATCAGCGCGTCTCCGATCCTTACGGCGTAATGCGTCTCATCGGTCTTTACCAGTTTCCCGTCGAACATGTTCATCTGGGGCATTCCGATGAAACCGGCGACGAAGATGTTTATCGGATCGTTGAACACTTCCTGAGGCGTACCGACCTGCTGCACCTCGCCGTCCTTCATGATCACGATCCTGTCGCCCAGCGTCATGGCTTCGGTCTGGTCATGAGTTACGTATATGAATGTGGTGTTTATCTTCTGACGGAGCTTGATGATCTCGGCTCTCATCTGGTTCCTGAGTTTGGCGTCCAGGTTTGAGAGCGGCTCGTCCATCAGAAGTACCTGAGGCTCTCTGACGATCGCGCGTCCGATGGCGACTCTCTGTCTCTGACCTCCGGAAAGAGCTCTCGGCTTTCTGTCGAGATACGGCGTGATCCCCAGGATCTCAGCGGCTTCGTTGACTCTTCTGTCCATCTCTTCCTTCGGAGTCTTGGCCAGCTTGAGAGGGAATTCCAGATTCTGTCTGACGGTCATGTGTGGATACAGAGCGTAGTTCTGGAACACCATGGCTATGTCTCTGTCCTTGGGAGCCACTTCGTTTACCAGGCGGTCTCCGATGTAGAGCTCGCCTCTGGTGATGTCTTCCAGTCCCGCGATCATCCTCAGAGTAGTGGATTTTCCGCAGCCTGACGGTCCGACCAGGACGACGAATTCCTTGTCCTTTATCTCAAGATTGAAATCGTCGACTGCGACGACTCCTTCGTCCGTGACCTTGAGGTTATAGGTCCTGTGCTGAGGCTCTTCCTCAGCCTTGCCTCTCTTCCTTTTTTTCGGCTTCGATCCGTCCTCGGCATTGGGGTAGATCTTCTGAACATGCTTCAATGTTACTGTTGCCATGGTCTTCTTTCCTCACAAAAAGAATTGGTTATATCTGCTTCGGGGGCGCGACGCTCTCCCCGGTAACATACGAAAAAGGTATATATGCGTGAATGGCGGGCCTATCATAGTTGATGCGCAGCAGCAGGTCGTCGACGCTCCTGGAGGCCAGCTCCTCCACGTTCTGTCTCACTGTTGAGAGCCGCGGGTAGGAGAACGACGTGCTGTCTATCCCGTCATATCCTATGACCGAGACGTCGCCGGGGACCGAGAGGCCGCTGTCCGCGAGATATCTCATGGCTCCGAACGCCACAGTGTCGCTGACCGCAAATATTCCGGTTATGGAGGGCCTCCTTTTCAGAAGTCTCTCAGCCGCGCTGTATCCGTCATGTAGCGAGAATGGGCAGGGCTCGTAGTCGGTGTCCCTGTCAAATGCAAGTCCCGCATCCCCGATCGCGGACAGAGCGCCGTCTATGCGCCTGGTGCTGTTGTCTTCGGGATAGGGGACCGGGTATCCGCCGATGATGCCGATCTCTCTGTGGCCAAGTTCGATCAGTCTGTTCAGCGCAAAGGCTGAGGCTGAGAAATCGTCGGTGGTGAAGCTTGAGAGATTGCTGTAACCGAGCGACGAGGCGTCTCCGGTCACCAGAACGCAGGGAACCGTTATCTCGTCAAACGAACCGCGGAAGCTCTCGGTGCTTCCTCCCAGAAAGATGAAGCCTTTGGGCTTGATGGTGGATGAGAGCTGAATGGCGGCGCTCACTTCATCTTCGGTCTCGTCGAGGAACTGTACGTTCACGTTCTCGCGGTGTTCCCGCATCCTGAACTGCAGTTCCTCAAGAATGGAGACGAGGAAACTGTTGTTCATCCCGCGGACGATCACAGTGATACCGGAAGGGGATGAGTTTTTGAGCTGCCTGGCGTTGCTGTTGGGCTGGAAGTTGAGGTCCCGTATGACATGCTCGATCCGCTGACGCGCTTCCTGGCTGACATCCGCTTTGTTGTTTATTACTCTGGATACCGTGCCGATGCTGTATCCGGATAACCGTGCAATGTCTTTGATAGTTGCCATTTTCCGATCTCTGATCCTAGAGTGCCGTAAACGTTACCGTAAACGTTTACGGTCAAACACATCATAACGCTCCGGCAGTCAAAATCAACATGTTTTCCGGGTGTCTGGAACAACTTTGTAGCATTGAACTAAAGACGCGCTTTCCGTTTGTTGAAAACGTCAGCGGGAAGGCTGCGTATTTCGACGCAATGGGTGTTCCGTACAGCAAAAAGCCGCCTGACTTGCAGGCGGCTGTGTTATGGGTTATGTCAGACGATTATGATCGCAAGTTTTGCAGGCATGCAGACAGCGGTCTCACCTTTGAGGCTTATCCAGCCGAAGCCCTCGCAGAGCTTGTCGGGGCAGAGGGAGTTTACGAATCTAATCCTGCCGCCGCTGACTTCAAACGTTGCGGTGAGATCTCCCTGCGCAGTGTAGGTTCCATCCGTATCGAGGGAGATGCGCATGATCTCGGTTCCGTCGTATATGACCGAGGCCTCGGCGCCGTGCGGACGCAGCAGTTTGGGCAGAAGGAAAGCCGCCAGCGCCGTGAGCAAAAGCGCAGCGATAATGACGATATCCTTCTTTCTGAATACGGACCTCAAAACCGGGACTCCTTCTTGAGAATGATCGGTCTCTAAATTATAATTCTAAAAACGAAATAATGACAGACGGAGGAACAAATGATGCAGACTGCAAAGGAATTTGCGCAGCAGAACAGGGACAATATCCTCAGAGACCTCAAGAGACTGGTGGACATCAACAGCATAAAAGCGGAGCCGGAAGAAGGCGCGCCGTACGGAGCGGGAGTCAGGGCAGCTCAGCTCAAGGCCTTTGAGATAGCGAAGGAACTGGGATTCGAGCAGACCGTAGACTGCGGCGGGTTCATCGGTTATGCACATTCCGGCAGAGAGGACAAGTTCCTGGGAGTCATAGGACACCTGGACGTCGTTCCCGTGGGAGACGGCTGGGAAAGAGATCCTTTTGATATGTATGAAAAGGAAGGCTACGTCATGGGACGCGGCACTGGTGACGACAAGGGACCGCTCCTCGCGGCTTTGTACGCATGCAAATACCTGTTCGACAATAAGATACCGCTTAAGTATGGCATCAGAGTCCTCCTGGGCTGCGACGAGGAGTGCGGCATGAGCGACCTGACATATTATCTCGCGAATTATCCGGAACCGGTATTTGCGTTCACTCCCGATGCGGGATTCCCGGTAGGACACGGTGAAAAGGGGATATATAGTTCGGATCTCGTTTCTGCCCCGATAGTGAATGGGAAGATCTTGTCTATTAGCGGCGGAATGGCGTCAAATGTCGTTCCCGACAGATGCACGGTGACTCTGGATGCCGCGTACGCCGAAGCGGTAAAGAAAGCCGCAGAGGGAAGCGATAAATACGAAATCACGGAAGAAAACGGGAAGATCACAGTCACTGCCAAGGGACAGGCGGCTCACGCCGGTATGCCCTGGGGCAGTCTGAACGCGAATCTTCTGGCAGTCTCTCTGCTGCTCAAGGCAGGCATCCTGGAAGGCGAGGAGAAGAAAGCCGCGGAGTTCGTCTGCAATGTGATGAACGATCTGGACGGCGGTTTCCTCGGAATAGCAGCGGAGGACGGGAGGTTCGAACGCAACTCCATCATCGGAGGAATGATCAGCCTCACGGAAGACGGGAGGCTCTGCCTGAACGTCAACAGCCGCTACAACACGGCGATCGCTCCGGAGGACATAGAGAAGAACATAGAGAACAAAGCTGCCGAGTTCGGCTTTGAGGTGCGGGACGTCGGAAACAGCGGTCCGTACTACCTCGAGCCTGACAGCCCGGCAGTGAAACTTATGAACGATATCTACAATTCCGTCACGGGAAGGAACGATGAGCCATACGTCATGAGCGGCGGCACCTACGCCAGGATGATGCACAATGCGGTGGCGTTCGGCTGCGAGATGCCCGGCGAGCAGGCGCCTGAATGGGTCGGCACCGCTCACATGAAGAACGAAGGCCTTTCCATAGACATACTCCTCAAATCAGTTGAGATCTACGCCGAGACCCTCAGAAGACTTCAGGAAGTGGATTTCTGATCCTCCTGTTTTGCCCATCCGTTGGAGCGCTCGACTGCCCGGTCGAATCCGGCAGTCATGCGCTCTCTTTTTTCTGCGCTGATCTGCGGAGAGAAAGTTTTCTCCACGGCCCAGCTGCTCCTGAGCTCAGCCTCGTCTTTCCAGATGCCAACAGCGAGCCCCACGAGGCATGCGGCTCCGAGAGCCGTGGTCTCGAGAGTGCGCGGACGGATGATGTCTATACCCGTGATGTCGGACTGGAACTGCATAAGGAAGTCGTTGGCGCTGGCGCCTCCGTCGACCTTGAGCTCTGTCAGTTTATAGCCGATATCGGCTTCCATCGCATGCAGCACCGAATTGGTCTGATACGCGATCGATTCAAGGGCAGCCCTGATGATATGGTTGCGGTTGGCACCGCGGGTAAGACCCACTATGGTGCCTCTCGCGTACATGTCCCAGTACGGAGCTCCCAGACCCGTGAATGCGGGAACGATATATACTCCCGCGGTATCCGGAACCTGTTTCGCATAGAATTCCGTGTCTGACGCCTTTTCCACCAGTCCCATCTCGTCTCTGAGCCACTGAACTACCGCACCGGCCACGAACACGCTTCCTTCCAGAGCATAGGAGACTCTGTCGGGCCCTGTGGCCGCGACAGTGGTGACAAGTCCGTTCTTGCTGTAGACGATCTCGTCGCCGATGTTCATCAGAGTGAAGCAGCCCGTGCCGTATGTGTTCTTGGCGTCGCCTTTCTCAAAGCAGGTCTGACCGTAGAGAGCGCTCTGCTGGTCGCCTGCGATCCCGGCGATGGGAATGCTGACTCCGTTCAGGTCCATGTATCCGTATATCTCGCTGCTGGAGCGGACCTCGGGGAGCATGGAGCGTGGGATATCAAGTTCTTTGAGCAGCCTGTCGTCCCAGCACTGGCGGCGGATGTCATAGAGCATCGTCCTTGAGGCATTCGTGCGGTCAGTCATATGGACCTTTCCGCCGGTGAATTTATACAGCAGCCAGCTGTCTATGGTCCCGCAGATCAGTTTTCCGCTCTCGGCCTTCTCTCTTGCACCGGGAACGTTGTCCAGGATCCATTTGATCTTGGTTCCGGAGAAATACGCGTCTATGAGTAGTCCCGTAGTCTGACGGATATAGTCCGACAGACCCTTCTTTTCCAGTTCCTCGCAGATATCCGCCGTGCGCCTGCACTGCCATACGATGGCATTGCATACAGGGATCCCCGTCTCGCGGTCCCAGACGACTACGGTCTCTCTCTGGTTGGTGATGCCTATGGCGGCGATGTCATGGGGATCGACGCCGCTCCTGGTCACGACTTCCTGCATGACGGAAAGCTGGGTCAGGTAGATCTCGATAGCGTCATGCTCGACCCATCCTTCCTTAGGATAGTACTGTGTGAACTCCCTCTGAGAGACCGCCACGATGTTCTGATCCTCATCGAAAAGAATCGCTCTTGAGCTTGTGGTGCCCTGGTCTGCAGCTAATATGTATCTGGCCATATCTACCTCCGGTAAGCTTTTTATATTGTTGTTTGGTATCAAATACTGCCGAGCCAGCTGCTGACATCTGACTCCCAGTCATTATCTATAACAAGGATATCGTTTCCCGCTCTTCTGCATCCTTCCGCAAACGCGAGGTTGTTTCTGATCAGATCTTCTGCCGAGGTGTCGTCATCCGTCAGCCTTTTTTCGGCGTCTGAGGCATGAGAGATGATATCGCTGAGATGCGAAGCGATGTACTCAGGCGTCATCGACAGACAGATATATCTGATATTAGAAAGGTATGTGTCATCTAAACCATCTTTCCAGTCAAACGGGACATAGCAGCCTTCTATAATGAGATCCTGGCTGTTCTCCACGGCGGTCATGATCATCCCGCGCACTATGGGCCAGAGGTATCCGGTCAGTTCTTCGTCGTCATACGGTGTGAGAGATGTGTTTCCGCTTCTGATAAGACCCATCTTTAGGTGATCGATGGACAGGCAGAAGGAACCGGTCTTTGAGACCAGCATCTTTGCCAGTTTTGTTTTTCCGGTGTGCGAGGCTCCGGTTATAATGAACACCATATAATGACTCGTCCCTTTTGTTTTTGAGGCTGAGCTTCTTCTCAGATCATTATACCGCAACTGATATCCCGCAATTTGCACAACGGTGACTGTCATGGTGCACAAATCACATGCCGGAAGAAGCCGACCGTTAAGAAAGATGGTAGAATTGTCACATGGACAGCTATACAGAGATCAACGCCGAGACCATTGACAGATGGGTGGAAGAGGGATGGAAGTGGGGCATTCCGATAACGCATGAGCAGTATCTGGAAGCACTCGGAGGGAGACTGGATGTCGTCCTCACTCCCACGAAGACAGTTCCCACGGAGTGGTTCGGAGATATAAAAGGAAAGAAACTTCTGGGCCTTGCCTCCGGGGGAGGACAGCAGATGCCGGTCTTCTGCGCAGCAGGCGCGGATTGTACAGTCATGGACCTTTCCGACAGACAGCTGGAAAGCGAAAGGATGGTAGCCGAAAGGGAAGGGTATGCCATCAGTATAGTCAAAGCCGATATGACCGAAAGTTTTCCTTTTGACGACGAAACCTTTGATATCATCTTTCATCCGGTATCCAACTGTTACATAAAGGACGTGCAGCACGTGTGGAACGAATGCTTCCGGGTACTGAAGCACGGAGGCGTCCTTCTGGCGGGGATGGACAACGGTTTCAACTTCCTGTTCGACGAGGAAGGAACAGAGGTGAAGTACACGCTTCCTTTCGATCCGCTGTCGAACCCCGAACAGATGAAGGACCTTCAGGACACCGATTCGGGCGTGCAGTTCTCACACACGCTGGAGGAGCAGCTTGGAGGACAGCTCAGAGCCGGGTTTATTCTGACGGATCTGTATGAAGACACGAACGGAGAAGGCATACTGCACGAGCACAACGTCCCATGTTATATAGCGTCCAGGGCTGTCAGGCCCTGAAATACTGAAATCAGCCCGACGGGCTTAATTGATAATCAGGAGGAGTAATAAATGGCAAATCTTACTTTTGACATCCGCTCCAGGGCTCTCGGCAAGGAGACACAGTTCAATGTGGTGCTCCCCGAGAACTGCGAGAAACCGGAGAACGGCTGGAAGACACTCTATCTGCTCCACGGCTGGAGCGACAACTACACCACATGGATGAACCAGACCTCCATCGAGCGCTATGCTCTCAAGAGGAACATCGCGGTCATCATGCCCGACGGCGAGTTCGGATTCTGGAACGATATGGCCGACGGCATCAAGTACTTCACCTTCGTGACGGAGGAACTGCCCCAGATCTGCAGCAAGTACTTCGGCTGCTCCACAAGGCGCGAGGATGTCGCTATCGCCGGACTGTCCATGGGCGGACTCGGATCCCTGTCCATCGGCCTCTCAAGGCCTGATCTCTATATGGGCATCATCTGCCTGTCTGCGGCCAACTGGCCGAACAACATGTTCCACGAGCAGTATGATTCCGGCAGGATGGCTCCGGGCTGGCTCGCAGGCATGAAGCGCATCTACGGCGATATCTTCCCGAACCTGGAGGGGACTGAATACGACTGCTTCGTCAAGGCCGACCGCATCGTTGCGAACGGAGGCCCGTTCCCGACACTGTATCATTACTGCGGACTGGAGGAAGCGGATCTTCTCAGGCACTCCAACATCATGAAGGACAAGTTCCTCAGCTATGAAGGAAACCCCTTCAACTACACGCTCTCCACATATCACGGGGTCCACAACTGGGATGCCTGGGATGCAGTTATCTGCGAGGCGATGGACTACATCGGCTTCAAGGAGCAGGAGTGGAGGCCGATGTTCTGATCTGGTCAGGGACCGGTTCAAGAGTAAAGCGAAAGGAAGAGATCTGTTCCGGTCTCTTCCTTTTTTGTGCAACGAAAACAGCCCGCCGGAGCGGGCTGTCATGTCTGATCAGATCATCTGTCCTCGCGGAAGAATGAAAGGCCGAGTGATTCCGGAGGCTGGTTCTCTCTCTTGTTCTTGATGCTGGAGATTACCAGAACGACCACCGTGAACACGTAGGGTATCATCTTGTACAGCTCCTTGAGGGAGAGGTTCATCCCGGAGGGAATGTACAGATATAGGATATACAGTCCTCCGAAGAGGATGGAGGAGATGATCCCGAGAGTCGGTTTCCAGACGGTGAAGATGACCAGTGCGATAGCCAGCCATCCTCTGTCGCCGAATCCGTCGTTGGACCAGATGCCGTTCGCGTAGTCCATGACGTAGTACAGGCCGCCGAGACCGGCGATCATGCTGCCGAGACATGTGGCTATGTACTTGTACCTGCTGACGTTGATGCCGGCCGCGTCCGCGGTGCCGGGGTTCTCACCGACAGCCCTCAGATGCAGTCC
>JAFYZY010000036.1 GCA_017548485.1 Oscillospiraceae bacterium
GACCGAATGTCTGCCGGAGGACATACGCAGGGAATACGGCCTCATAGGAGCGGAAGAAGCTCTCAGAAAGATACATTTTCCCAAAAGTGAGTCCGACGCGGCCGAAGCCAGGAAAAGACTGGTATTTGAGGAACTGCTGGTGCTCTCTCTGGGCATAAAGCTCAGGAAGAGCCAGGTGCACGGGGATAAGCCCGGATACGGAGATGTCTCGGCCGATGAGTTCATTGAGTCGCTTCCTTTCGAACTCACAGGAGCACAGAAGAGATGCATAGGCGAGATCGCTTCCGATCTCGGCAGGAACAAGGCAATGAACCGTCTGCTGCAGGGAGACGTCGGAAGCGGCAAGACCGCAGTCGCCGCCGCAGCTGTGTTCCTCGCATGGAAGAACGGTCATCAAAGCGCGGTCATGGCGCCGACGGAGGTGCTTGCGGAGCAGCATGCGGAGACGTTCAGATCTTTTCTGGAGCCTCTCGGCCTCACTGTCGGGCTCCTGACCGGGTCCGTCAAGGGAGAAGCCAGAAGGATCCTGCTTGAGCAGACCGCTTCCGGAGGCGCGGACCTGATAGTCGGCACGCACGCGGTCATCTCGGAGGGAGTCACATTCAAGGACCTGGATCTGGTGGTGACCGACGAACAGCACAGGTTCGGCGTCGCGCAGAGAGCGACACTGGGCAGAAAGGGATATGCGCCGCACACGCTGGTCATGTCCGCCACACCTATACCAAGGACACTGTCGCTGATCATCTACGGAGATCTCGATATTTCCGTGCTCGACGAGCTACCTAAGGGAAGGAAGAAGATCAGGACCGTGCTGGTGGATGATTCATACAGGAGCAGATATCTCGGATTCGTCAGAAAGACGGTGGAGGAAGGACACCAGGTATATATCGTCTGTCCTCTCATAGAGGAGAGCGAGGCGCTGCCGGATACGCTGTCCGCTACGGAGTATTTCGAAGAACTCAGGGACAAATGGCTGGACGGCATACCCATCGGACTTATGCACGGCAAACTGTCGTCCTCAGAGAAGGCTGACCTCATGAACGGATTCAGGGACGGAGAGATAAAGGTGCTGGTCTCTACGACGGTCATCGAAGTCGGGGTGGACTGCCCAAATGCGACGGTGATCATCATCGAGAACGCGGAGCGGTTCGGACTTTCGACGCTCCACCAGCTGAGAGGCCGCATAGGAAGAGGCTCGGATCAGAGCTGGTGCGTGCTGGTATCCTCCTCCGGATCGTCAACAGCGAAACAGCGTCTCAACCTGCTGGTGGAGACGGACGACGGCTTCAGGATAGCCATGGAAGACCTGAAGATGAGAGGACCGGGAGATTTCCTCGGGAGCAGACAGCACGGACTTCCGGATCTTTCGGTGGCGGATATTGCCGACGATGAAAAGACTATGTATACTGCAAACAGCGCCGCAGACAGCATACTGTCAAAGGATCCGGAACTGAGTTCCAATCCTCTGCTGCTGGCGTCTGTGAGAAGATTATTCAATGAATCGGGACAGGTGCTGAATTGAAGAAAAAGATTATCGCCATATCTGCTTTGCTGATCATTATCATCGGATCGGTATCTCCTGCATTTGCAGCTCCGACGAACATAGAACTGGGAGTCGAAGTCACCGCTGAAGCTGCATATGTGGTGAACGAGGATACCGGGAGGGTGGTATACCAGAAGAACGCCGACAAAAAGATGTATCCCGCATCCACGACCAAGATCATGTCCGCCGCACTGGCCATGTCCATGTGTGACGATCTGGAAGGCACCATGGTCACTGTTCCATATGACATCTGGGTGGAATTTGAAGGCATCGACATCTCCAACGCTGGAATACACGGGGGAGAGATCATGTCTCTTGGAGATCTCGTGCACTGCATGCTCATCCAGTCCGCCAATGAGGCGGCTTCCGCTGTCGCTTCCTATTTCGGAAGAGACGAATTCATCGAAGCGATGAACAGAAAGGCAAGGGAACTCGGATGCACTGGGACGCATTTTGTGAATCCCCACGGCCTGTATGATGACGATCACTACACGACGGCAAGAGATCTGTATCTCATTACCGAATGGGCGCTCTCCATACCCGGCTTCAGGGAGATAACGTCGATGTACAGCTACACGCTGCATGAGACGAACGTCCACAAGGAGCGCGATGTCTATTCGACGATCGGCATGCAGAACAGCTATTCCGGATACTATACACGGTATATCAGGGGAATAAAGACAGGAACGCTTGACGAGTCGGGGAGATGCTTCGTGACTTCCGCTGAGAGCGGAGGGATGGCTTTCATAGGCGTTTTCCTCGGATCTCCTCTGGAGGCCGATCCCAGGATCTGGGATCAGGGAAACTCGGTGTTCACCAACGCGAGACTGGTATTCGACTGGTGCTTCGACAACACCGAAGTCACCGAGGTCGTCAGGAGAGGAACTCCGGTAAGCGAGATCACGCTGAAATACGCCTCGGAGAAAGATTACCTGATGCTTTACTCAGCCGAAGCGGTGCCCACCATAATCCAGACCGGTACAGGAGAGTCTCCTGTGATCACATATGAGACCGAGATCCCGGAGATCGTGGAGGCACCGGTCAAGTCCGGTCAGACTGTAGGCACAGCCAAGGTGTTCTCGGACGGCATATACATCGGTGATGTGGAACTGATCGCGATGGAGGATATCGACAGGAGCCTGTTCATCTATGTGATGGACAAGATAAACAACATCCTCACGTCGACTCCCGCCATAATCTGTTACGCGCTTCTCCTGGTGATGGCTGCGGTCTACTGCTACTATATGCTGGTTGTGGTCAAGCGCGCGGAGAACGAGAGAAAACAGAAGGAAGCGATAGAAGAGGAAGAGAGAAGGATAGCTAAGGAGACGATACACCTGCGCGGAGGAAAGGAACACAGAAAACGCCGGTGAGTTGTATAATGAAAAGGGGATGCAGTCAAGCTGCATCCCCTTTCCGGTTGAGGAACATATTATGGAAAAGAAGTAGTTATGATTCTCGCTGCATGAGCTCAACATCAAATGTCATCAGGCGGTTGCCGCGGATGATCTGGACAGAGATGATGTCTCCGGCTTTATGCTTCTTGAGGAGACTGGTGAGATCGTCGTTCTGGGAGATCGCTATGTTGTCTACGCTGACGATGCAGTCCCAGGCTTTGAGGCCGGCTTTCTCGGCGCCGTATCCGGGCTCGACGTTCAGGATATATACTCCATAGCGCGTGAGGTTGTACTGCTTGGCAGTCTGCTCATCATAGATGCTCTGGATGGTCACGCCCATGACGGGGGTGGAGGAAACAACGGTTCCGCCTTCATTCATGATCTTGGTGATGACTTCAAGCACTATGTTGCTGGGAATCGCAAATCCGAGACCTTCCACGTCTTCACCCGCGGATTTGGCATTGACTATGCCGATGAGTTCACCTTTGGCGTTGAACAGTCCGCCGCCGGAGTTGCCGTGGTTGACTGCTGCGCTGGTCTGCAGAAGGGTCATCTCCTGACCCTCGACCTCGACTTCGCGGTCCAGGGCACTTACGATGCCGTCAGTGACAGTGCCGCCGAGAGATCCGAGGGGATTGCCGATGGCAAATACGTTCTCGCCGACCTTGAGCTTGGAAGAGTCCGCCAGTACGGCGACGGGCAGTCCGCTTGCCTCGATCTTTACGACCGCTACATCGTTGTCGGCGTCATAGCCGTAGACTTTTGCGGGGTAGGCCGTGCCGTCCGGAAGTGTAACAGTGACACTGGAAGCTCCGTCTATGACATGGTAGCAGGTCGCTATATATCCGTCGGAATCTATAATGACACCGCTTCCGGCACCCTGAGAGATGCTCTGTGAGAAGAAACTGCCGGTCTTTACGATCTCGGTCGTTATTTCGACAACGCTCTCTTTAGCTGCTGCGATGACATCGCTCAGATCCACGTTCTGGCTTGAGACGATGGTCTGGCTCGTGGTCGTAGGCTCCTTGACGGTCGTGATGACTACCGGTTCTTTGGCGAAGAACTTGTTGTAAGCCCATGCGCCGCCGAAACCGCTGGCCAGAGAGAGCAGGATACAGAGAGCGACGAGCCATCCGCGTCCGAGAGGTTTCCGCTTGCGCTGTGTCTTGGTCTTGGGAGCGGTGAAGTCATGTGAATATACCGGCGCGTCGTTCGACACGTAGGGATTATTGTATGTGTAATTGCTGTATGCGGAATTCACTTCCGCCGCTGTTTCAAAGCTTCTGCCGGCATCGGGCCTCGCGTAATGGTATTCGCCGGATCCGCTGTCTGCTGTGAACTCTTCATAGACCGGCTCAGCCTCGGCCTCCGCTTCGCCCGCTGACACCGCTTCCGCTGTTTCAGTCTCAAAGACCGGAACATCGGCAGATGCTTCTTCGGGGTGTTCCTCTGCCTGGACTTCGGATACGTATTCGACCGTTTCATCAGCATAGTCCTGGACACCGTCGGATACCGCCTCAAGGGCATCTTCTGCCGTGACCCCGGTCACGGTTTCAGCTGCAGCTGCAACTTCGGGAATGATATCACCGGACGCGGCCTCGGCACAGACGTCCTGCGCTGCGGCGACCTCTTCTGCGATGTTTTCCGTTTCAGTAACAGCTTCTGTGATATCGTTATTACCGGTATTCTCCGTACCGGGTACTTTGTTTTCAAGATCGTTCATGATTAGCCTCCTTCGCTTTACAAGACTGATTTTAGAGGGGCAATGTGAAAACTGTTTGAACATTATCTGTATGTTTGATGCTTTTTGAAGTGCCTGCCAGATAGTATTGGCCTCGAAATTGAGTAGAATAATAGTAGAAACAGAAAAGATCATATGTGGAAATAACGCGGATCGCGGAGGATAAACAGATGTTGTATGTGTTGGCAGCTCTTGCTGTACTGATCGCGGTGGTCCTGATACGGACCGCAAGGTTCAAGGCTGTGGATGAAGAGCGTCCGGCGCCGGATCCCATACCTTTTGACAGCGAGAGGGCGGTGGACCATCTGCGCAGGCTCGTCATGTGCAGGACCGTCAGTTATGAGGATCATTCCCTGGAGGACGAGAGCGAGTTCGAAAAGCTCAGGGCAATGCTGCCCGAACTGTATCCCAACGTGTTCCGCGTCTGCGAGTATGAGAGTGTGGGACGCACCGGGCTGCTGTTCAGATGGAAAGGGCAGAGCGATGCCGCACCGTCAGTGCTTATGGCACATTACGATGTCGTGCCCGTCGACGAGAGAGGCTGGGACAAGCCGGCCTTCGACGGGATAATTGAGAACGGCGAGCTGTGGGGGAGAGGTACGCTGGACACCAAGATCACATTCTGCTCTTCCCTTGAAGCCGCCGAGACGCTGATAGCGGGCGGATTCGTTCCCCAGAACGATGTCTATTTCTCCTATGCCGGAGATGAGGAAGTCTTCGGCCAGGGAGCTTCCGATATAGTTGATCTCCTTGAACAGAGAGGGATCCGCCCTGAGATGGTGGTCGACGAGGGAGGCGCCGTGGTGGAGAACGTGTTCCCCGGAGTCTCAGAGAAATGCGCCATGGTCGGAATAGCGGAAAAGGGCATGCTGGTCGCCGATTTCACATACAGAGGAAACGGCGGGCACGCATCGGCACCGCTGCCTCACGGACCTGTGGGATACCTCGCAAAAGCGGTATGGGATGTGGAGACGCATCCTTTCCCCGTGACGCTCTGCAGTCCTGTGGCCCAGATGTATGATACGCTGGGAAGGAGGTCTTCCTTCCTGTACAGGATGATATTTGCCAACCTCTGGCTGTTCCTTCCTGTTCTTGACATGATATGCAAAAAGTCTGGAGGAGAGATGAATGCTCTCATGAGGACGACCTGTGCGTTCACTCAGATGGAGGGAAGCGCAGCCAACAACGTGATCCCCCCGCAGGCGACAGTCGGCGCGAACCTCAGGCTGATCGCGGGAGATACGGCGGAGAAAGCCCTTGAATACCTCAGAAAAACGGTCAACAATCCTGAGGTGGAGATCACCGCAAGGCAGTCTCAGGAGCCTTCTCCGGTGTCGGATACCGATTCCGACGCATGGAGAAAGGTAAAGAAAGCCATAGAACAGACCTGGACGGACGCGATCGTATCGCCCTACATAATGGTCCAGTGCAGCGACAGCCGGCATTTCAACAGGATCAGCGATAAAGTCATGAGATTTTCCGCGATGGAGCTGTCAAAGGAGGAGAGAGGACGCATCCACGGCAACAACGAGAGGATACCCCTTGAAAAGATCGGAAAAGCTGTTGAATTCTA
>JAFYZY010000037.1 GCA_017548485.1 Oscillospiraceae bacterium
CGTATCTATGTGGAAAAAAGACCGGGGCTGGACAACGAGGCCCGTTCCCTGCTCAACGATGCGCGCACTCTTCTGGGAGTGAAGTCCCTGGAGAACGTGAGGCTGCTCAACCGGTACGACTGCGAGGGCATAGACAGGGAGCTCTTCGACTATTCTGTCAGGACAGTTTTTTCGGAGCCGCAGCTGGACATCACCTGCGACGAGCCGGGTCTCGCCGGAGCTACGGTTTTTGCGGTGGAATACCTGCCCGGACAGTTCGACCAGAGAGCTGACTCAGCGGCTCAGTGCATCCAGATACTCTCCCAGGGAGATCGTCCGCTGGTGCGTTCCGCCAGGATCTATGCTTTGTTCGGCTCTGTTTCCGATACAGAACTCAACGAGATAAAGAAGTATGTCATCAACCCTGTGGAGGCCAGAGAAGCTTCCATGGAGCTGCCCTCCACTCTGGAGATGCAGTACGATATCCCCTCCACAGTTGAGACGCTGACCGGATTCAACAGCATGAACCGCGCTGAACTGGAAGCTATGGTGTCCGACTACGGCCTCGCTATGGACGCGGACGATGTGGAATTCTGCCAGAACTATTTCCGCGAAGAGGGACGCGAGCCCACCATCACGGAGCTGAGAGTGCTTGATACATACTGGTCCGACCATTGCAGGCACACCACCTTCAATACAGTAATAGACAGCGTCCGTTTCGAAGACGGGCTGCTGCAGAAGACCTATGAGGATTATCTGCGCACACGGGAAGAGCTGGGCCGCACCAAGCCGGTCTGCCTTATGGACATAGCCACACTGGCTGTAAGACATCTGAAGGCAGCCGGAAAGCTGGAGAAACTGGACGAGAGCGAAGAGATCAATGCCTGCACGGTAAAGATCACCGTCGATGTCGACGGGAAACCGGAGCCCTGGCTTCTCCTTTTCAAGAACGAGACACACAACCACCCGACTGAGATAGAACCTTTCGGCGGAGCAGCCACCTGCATAGGCGGAGCCATCCGCGATCCCCTCTCCGGACGTGCATATGTATACGGCGCCATGAGGATCACCGGAGGCGCCGATCCGACGGTTCCTGTCAGCGAGACGCTGCCCGGCAAACTTCCTCAGCACAAACTGGTCACCACTGCAGCCGCGGGATACTCTTCCTACGGAAACCAGATAGGACTGGCGACCGGTATCGTCGATGAACTGTATCATCCCGGATACGCCGCCAAACATATGGAGATCGGCGCCGTCATAGCTGCCGCGCCTGCTGAGAACGTCAGGCGCGAGAGACCGGAGCCGGGAGACGTGATCATCCTTCTCGGAGGCAGCACCGGCCGTGACGGCATCGGGGGAGCTACCGGATCATCAAAGGCACACAACACCCACTCCGTCGAGACATGCGGAGCCGAAGTCCAGAAGGGAAATGCCCCGGAAGAGCGCAAACTGCAGCGTCTGTTCCGCAACGGAGAAGCCACGAAGCTCATAAAGAGATGCAACGACTTCGGAGCCGGCGGAGTCTCTGTCGCGATCGGCGAACTTGCCGACGGCCTGGATATCGACCTCAACAAAGTCCCGCGAAAGTATGAAGGCCTTGACGGCACCGAGCTTGCCATAAGCGAGTCTCAGGAGCGCATGGCCGTCTGTGTTGAAAGCAGGGACGCGGAGAGATTCCTGGCGCTGGCAGACAGCGAGAACCTGCAGGCTGTCCCGGTCGCAGTGGTCACAGAGGAACCCAGGCTCAGGATGCACTGGAACGGCGTCACCATCGTGGATATCAGCCGCGAGTTCCTGGACACCAACGGTGCCAGCAAGCATATAGAAGTGGAAGCAGCTGCTCCGCAGCCATATGAGAAGAAGGTCTCAGGCAGTTTCTCTGAAAATATCAGAGCTCTGGTATCCGACCTCAGCTGCTGCTCCAGGCGCGGTCTGTCCGAGCGCTTCGACTCGACGATAGGCGCCGGCACAGTCCTTATGCCTTTCGGCGGAAAGAACCAGCTGACGCCGATACAGGCCATGGTGCAGAAGATCGCGGTGGAAAAGAAGCACACCGACGACTGTTCGCTCATGTCCTGGGGATACAACCCGTACATCATGGAA
Organism: Oscillospiraceae bacterium; assembly: GCA_017548485.1. Classification (GTDB taxonomy): domain Bacteria; phylum Bacillota; class Clostridia; order Oscillospirales; family Ruminococcaceae; genus RUG11783. The sequence continues at coordinate 2,083 of JAFYZY010000037.1, forward strand.
AAGAGCCCCTATCACGGAGCATATTTATCTGTGGCTGAATCGGTCTGCAAACTGGTAGCCACAGGATCCGAGTTCAGCGACGTTTACCTGACTTTCCAGGAATATTTCGAGCATCTGGGCAAGGATCCCAGGCGCTGGGGCAAACCCATGTCCGCTCTGCTCGGCGCTTTCCGCGCACAGATGGAGCTGGGCGTCGGAGCCATCGGAGGCAAGGACTCCATGAGCGGAAGCTTCGAGGATCTGGACGTCCCCCCCACGCTGGTATCCTTCGCGGTATCGACTGCAAAGACCTCCGACATAGTTTCACCGGAATTCAAAAAAGCAGGGCATAATGTCTACCGCCTCTCTCCCTCTGTCGGTCCCGACGGACTGCCGGCGGCCGATTCACTGCTGAAGCTGTTCGGCAGAGTCACGGAACTGCAGAGGAGCGGCAGGGCCTTTGCCTGCTATACACCCGGAACGGGCGGTATTGCTGAAGCAGTATACAAGATGAGCATAGGAAACGGATTCGGTTTCCGCTTTGCAGACGGTCTCACTGTTCAGGAACTTTTCTCGTACGATTACGGTTCCTTCCTTATCGAGGCCGATTCAGACATCGAGGATGCTGAGCTCATCGGAACCGTCACTGACGACGGTATGTTCTCCCTCGGAAATGAATCTGCAGCAATGGACGGGCTCCTTTCGCTGTACGAGGGCAGACTCGAACCGGTGTATGCGTGCAATATACCTGACATGGAAGAAAAGCCTCAGGCGTATTCCTTTGAGGCGACATCCTGGCCTGCGCCTCACATCAAGAACGGCAGGCCCAGGGTCCTGATCCCTGCGTTCCCCGGAACCAACTGCGAGATGGACAGCGCCAAAGCAGTCCGTGATGCGGGAGCCGAGCCTGAGATCATAGTCATAAACAACCTGACATCTGAAGGCATCACACGCAGCGTAGACAGGTTCGCAGAAGAGCTCAAGAATGCACAGATGATCTTTATCCCGGGAGGATTCTCCGGAGGCGACGAGCCTGACGGCTCCGCGAAGTTCATCACAGCCTTCTTCCGCGCGGCCAGTATCAAGGACGGTGTCACCGAACTGCTGGAGAACCGCGACGGGCTCATCTGCGGGATCTGCAACGGATTCCAGGCACTCATAAAACTGGGTCTGGTGCCCTACGGCAGGATCATCGACACCGATGAGAACTGCCCGACACTGACTTTCAACCGTATCGGCCGTCACCAGTCCAGGATCGTGCGCACCAGGGTATCTTCAAACAAGTCTCCCTGGCTTGCCCTTACGAAGCCCGGCGACACCTACAGCGTACCGATCTCCCACGGAGAAGGCCGCTTCCTGGCTTCCGACGAACTGATCCGTAAACTCGCCGAGAACGGCCAGATCGCGACACAGTATGTGGATCTGAGCGGTAATGTCAGCGCGGACGTTCATTTCAATCCCAACGGTTCCGCCGCCGGCATAGAAGGCATCACTTCACCCGACGGCAGAGTGTTCGGGAAGATGGGTCACGCCGAACGCATCGGCAGCGGGCTGTACCGCAATGTTCCCGGCAACTACGACATCCGCATGTTCGAGGCGGCAGTGAAATACTTCAGCTGAGCATTTGTTCATAATCAGCAGAAGAGGGAGAAACAGGCCGTTTCTCCCTCTTCTAGCTATTATTTCTTATTATTGTGCCTTCATGCGTTGGGGGTCAGGATAATACCCAGCACAAGGCATACGATACACAGTACCAAAGCTGCCAGAGTATTCCTTTTATCCTGCTTCCTTATGATCTTAAAAAGGAGCATGCCAAGGAACACGACCGTTCCCATTCCTCCGAACGTGCCCAGCAGCGGCCCCAGCGTTCTAAATAACTCAGTCATTTCAGATCCCTCTCCGCAAATCATTCAAATGCAGTCTCTTCTGCTGTGATTATACCATAACGAATCACGGCATCGAAGCCTTCAGCTGTCCTGTACCACGGAAACAAATTCAACAAAATAGACCGGAATGCTCCCTAACCTGTCCTAACAGATGTTAAAATGATAGAAAGATAATAATCCTACCGGAAAGGAATCCATAAATGTCGGAAAAGATAATGATGAGTGGCAATGAGGCTATAGCCCGCGGCGTATGGGAAGCGGGCGTTCACGTAGCCGCCGCCTACCCCGGCACTCCCAGCACCGAGATACTGGAAAACATCGGCGCACTGTACAAGGACGACATCTACTGTGAATGGTCCGTCAATGAGAAGGTAGCCTTTGAAGTGGCTTCCGGGGCGTCCATCGGCGGAGCCCGCGCCTTCTGCGCGTTCAAACATGTCGGAATGAACGTCGCTACGGATCCCATCTTCTCCATGGGTTACGCAGGAGTGAACGGCGGCCTCGTATTCGTCACCGCCGACGATCCCGGCTGCTGGTCCTCCCAGAACGAGCAGGACAACCGCTGGTATGCTCCACACAGCAAGATTGCCATGCTGGAGCCTTCGGACTCTCAGGAATGTCTGGATTTCGTCAAGGCTGCTTATGAACTGTCCGAAAGATTCGACACCCCTGTCATGATCCGCATGACCACCCGCGTATGCCATTCAAAGAGTCTGGTCCGGACGGGAACCAGGAAAGATGTCAATGTCATCAAATATGAGCGCAATCCATCAAAATTCGCTCTGCTTCCTGCTACGGCTCTTGCCAGACATCCTGTACGCGAACAGCTGCTCTCTGAGATGGAAGAGTACGGCAATGACTGTCCCTTCAACAGAGTCGAGGAAACAGAAGACTCATCTGTAGGCGTGATCACTTCCGGCATATCTTATCAGCACGCCAGAGAGGCATTCGGAGAGAACGCCGCTTTCCTTAAGCTCGGTCTCACCTATCCTCTCCCGAAGAAACTGATCAGGGAGTTCTGCGAGAGATACGAGACCGTATACGTCATCGAGGAGAACGATCCTTATCTGGAGATCCAGGTGAAAGCTCTCGGTTTCCCGGACGTGCATGGCAAAGATCTGGTCCCCATATGCAATGAACTGAATGCCGCCGTCCTTCGCAAAGCTCTGTTCAACGAAGAACCGGAAAAAACATATCATGTGGAAGCAAAAGCACCTGCACGTCCTCCCGCGATGTGCGCGGGATGTCCGCACCGCGGGTTCTTCTATGCTCTGACGAAGGTCATGGACAGGATCGTCCCGGCAGGAGATATCGGATGTTACGGACTGGGCACACAGGCGCCATTCAACGGATTCGGATTCTCTCTTTGCATGGGCGCCGGTTTCTCATCGCTGGTGGGTCTCTCGCAGGCACTCAAGAGGCAGGGAGACACCCGTAAACCTCTGGGAATGGTTGGAGACTCCACATTCTTCCATTCAGGACTGACCTCACTTATCGATATCGTCTCTTCAGAGTCAAATGTCATCGCCTGCGTGCTGGACAATTCCATCACAGCCATGACCGGACATCAGGACAACCCCGGGACCGCGAAGAATCTTATGGGTCAGCCGTCACCTGTCGTCGACATCGCCGCTCTGGTGAGGGCCTGTGGTGTCGATGACGATCACCTGAGGATAGTGGATCCTATCGATATAAAAGCAATGGATGCCGCTCTCAAGGACGGCATCGCCTCGGAAGGCCCGTTCGTGATAATCACAAGGCGCCCCTGTGTTCTTATTAAAGAGGTCGCCAGAGCCAACGGAAAAAGACACGCAGTCATCGATCCTGAAAAGTGTGTAGGATGCAGGATGTGCATGAGCGCCGCCTGCCCTGCAATAGCCTTCAGGGACGGCAGATCCGTCATAAATGACGGTTCGGGCTGTACCGGCTGCGGTCTCTGCACTCAGATCTGTCCGTTCGGCGCCATCAGCATTGCGGAGGAATGATCAATGACCAGAAGCATCTTACTTATAGGAGTCGGTGGCCAGGGTACCATACTTATATCCAGAATACTCTCGGCCGGATTTGCCCGGATGGGATACGACGTCAAGATGTCGGAGATCCACGGCATGTCACAGCGCGGAGGATCCGTCACCACCATGATAAGGTACGGTGATGAGGTGCATTCTCCTAACTTCGGCGAAGCTGAAGCCGATGTCATTATCTCATTCGAGAAATCAGAAGCTTTGCGCGCGCTTCCACAGCTGAAAAAAGGAGGCACGGTGATAACAGATTCGTACGAGATATACCCCGTACCTGTGCTCACCGGGGCCGCAACATATCCGTCTGACGCTCTGGATCAGCTGAAGGCAGCGGTGCCCAATACCATAGTTATCGAGGCCTTCAAGGCGGCAGAACAGCTCGGAAACAGCAGATGCCAGAACATAGTGTTGCTGGGCAAGCTGGTCAGGACGATGGGTCTGGACGAAAAAACAGACTGGAGATCCCTCGTCGCGGCAAATGTGCCGCCTGCAACAGTCGATATCAATCTCAAAGCCTATGATCTCGGATACGGGATGTGACGAGGTAAGTCAATGTATAAGCATTTTGAAGAGATCGCCGAAGCGGCAAAGAAACTGACTTCAAAAGGAAAGATGGCCGTTGCCGGCGCAGCAGACAAAGCAGTTCTGGAATCCGTGCTCGACGCCCTCGACGGAGGCATCGCAGTACCGATCCTTGTCGGTGAAAAGGATGAGATCTCGTCTCTGCTGAGGGAACTCGGAAGAGATCCCGGGGATTTTGAGATCGTTCAGGCTTCAGCCGGAGAAGAGGGACAGAAAGCCGTGGAGCTGGTCCGGGACGGCAGAGCTTCCGTTCTCATGAAAGGCATGATAGAGACCCGCGATATCCTCAGACCTGTAGTCAATAAGGAAAACGGCCTGCGCACCGGATCTGTCATGAGCCATGTAGGTTTCTTCGACAGAGTCCCGGGCACAGATCATTTCATCATACAGACAGACGGCGGAATGCTCCTCTATCCGACGCTGGAAGAGAAGAAAGCGATAATTGAGAACGCAGTGAGCGCTCTGCACGCCATAGGCAACGAATGTCCCAAAGTGGCGGTGCTCGCCGCGGTAGAGACGGTCAATCCGAAAATGACGGAAACTGTTGACGCAGAGGCCCTCAAGAAGATGAATCAGAACGGCGAGATAACCGGCTGCATCGTGGAAGGTCCCATCAGCTATGACCTGGCTATGAGCAGGGAGATCGCCGAGCACAAGAGATATGACTGCCCGTACTGCGGTGATTTCGATGTGCTTGTGGTGCCGACCATAGCCGCGGGCAACATAATCGGCAAATGCTGGACTGTGACCTGCAAGGCTCTGCTCGGCGGCATCGTCGTCGGGGCAAAAGCGCCAATCGTGCTGACATCCCGCGGTTCCACCGCTGAGGAGAAGTTCTATTCCATCGCCGTCGCAGTCCTTGTAGCCGAAGGGAGCAGAGAATGAGCAGGATACTGGTGATAAACCCGGGCAGCAAGAGCACCAAGATCGCCATGTACGAGGATCACGATCAGCTGTGGCAGCAGGACATAGAACATGATGCCAAAGTGATAGAAAGCTATCCCACCATATACTCTCAGCTCAAATTCCGTGCAGATACCGTCATTGAATCAGTTAAGCAACACGGTGACCGGCTGGATGATCTTGACTGCATCATGTCGAGAGGAGGGCTGCTTCCTCCCCTGTCGTCCGGCGCTTATGAAGTAAACGAAGAGATGCTTGACGTCCTCGAGCATCGTCCGATCAACCACCACGCCAGCAATCTCGGCGCTGCCATCGCATACAGGCTGGCTGTTCCGCTCGGGATCAAGGCATATATCTACGATCCCGTCACCGTCGACGAGATGATCGAGATCGCCCGTATCACAGGCATCAAAGAGATAAAAAGACACGGACAGGGACACAACCTTAATATGAGAGCCGCCGCCCTCAGGTACTGCAGCGAAAACGGCCTTGATTACCGCTCGGCAAATCTGATCGTTGCTCATCTTGGCGGAGGCATCACACTGACGCTGCACTCCGGCGGACGGATCATAGATATGGTCTCGGATGACGAAGGCCCGTTCTCCTCAGAACGCGTCGGTCTCATACCGGGATATAAGCTCGTTAAGTTCGCATACATGGACGGCCGCGATTACGGGTCCATGATGAAGCTAATGCAGCGGCAGGCCGGTCTGATATCTCTCATAGGAGAAGGAGACACGAGGAAAGTAGAAGAGCGGATAAAAAACGGCGATGAGGAAGCGAAACTCGCTTATGAGGCCATGGCTCTGTCTGTATCAAAGGCCATAGGAACTCTGTCCGTCGTCGTTGACGGCAAAGTCGATCAGATAATCCTGACCGGAGGCATCGCCAATTCCGGATATTTCACCGGCATGATAGAAGAACGGGTCAAGTTCATAGCTCCCGTCTGTATCATCCCCGGAGAGAATGAGATGCAGGCGCTGGCCGACGGTGCATGCCGCGTGCTCAGCGGTGAGGAGACTGCAAAGCAGTATTCGGAGCCGGCGGAGCGTCCATTCTGAGAAACAGATATACGAAAAGGTCTTGGAAAGCGTGTTTCCAAGACCTTTCTGCATTATATCGGTAATTCTTACAGTGTCATCAGCCGTTGTCGGTGTGATCTTTAGGCGCATTCGCGTCTCCTGAACCGCCGGACAGTGTCCAGTGCCTGTAGACGCTGGCTGCGTCCTTGGCTGCCCTGGCCTTCTGCGCCGCTTCGGTGTACAGGCCGTACTCGTGAGTCACAAGGCACTCCATGTAACTGGGATCTGTGTGGGAGTTCCTGGGCAGCGGTACATCCTGCTCGCCTGCAAGGATATCCTGGACCTTCCTGATATCTACGGTATGCGTCGTGCTGCCGTCCTCTGCGATGACAGCAGCGGCAACTCCTGCCGCCTGACCTGTTCCGACGCACTGGGGTATCAGGTTCACGTTGTCTATAGCGATCTTGTCTGCCGAGATATGACGTCCGGGAGCCAAAATGTTCTCAACCTTCTGAGGCAGAATCGCGCGGTACGGGATTTCTATAGGAGCGTTGTCATTGAGCGTATCGACAGTGCAGTGCCACGCGATGCAGTCGTCGTGCTCTTTCGGGAACGCCCAGTCATTGGATGAGATCACATGCTCGCCCACTATGCGGTGAGATCCTCTGGTTCCAAGCTGAGGAGCGATGTCATACAGGAAGGCATTTCTGAATATCTCGGGGCATGCTGTCCTGTAGTACTCGATGACCTTGCGTATGGCCAGACGGGTCTTCATCTCGGTATCGGTCTGGTCGGCGATCTTGGAGCAGTCATGCTTGGGTTGCCAGTTGTTCATCCAGCTCACGTCGTCGGTAGGTCCGTCGATCATACCGGCCCGGAAGCCATGTATCTCAGCGACAGCATTATTGAGGATCCTTCCCTCTTCAGGATGCTCGGTCAGCCACTGGCTGAAAGCTCTCTTGCTGAAACCGCCGATGCGGTATACGAGAGCCGTGGAAGAACAGCGGCACTCATCATCGATAGCCGACGATGTCGGTGCTCCCGACTGACGGCAGAGGTCTGCGTCGCCGGTCGCGTCGATCACGACCTTGGCCAGGACTGCCTGGCGGCCTTCCTTGCTCTCGAAGATGACGCCCTTGCAGACGTTGCCTTCCATGATGGGCTTGGTTCCCCAGCTGTGATACAGTACGCGGATGGAATCCCTGTGCTCGTTGAGCATAACATCCATCTCGATCTTCATCTGGTTTGGTTCCACCATGAAACCGTGCTCGATGCGGTCGCGCGTCGCGCCTCCCACACCGCGCCAGTATTTCATGAGAAGAGGATCTTTGCTGCCGGTGATTTCGGCGGGAGGGCCTGCCACAGCGCCGGGTATTTTGGAAAGGCGGGTGAACCATTCTTCCTGCAGGCCGCGGACGAAGATCTTGTCATGGAACGAAAGACTGGGGATAAGCAGTACATATCCGCCGGTCACGTCGCCTCCGCAGTAACCGTACCTCTCCATAAGGATAACGTTCTTGCATCCTGTCCGCGCGGCAGCAATAGCAGCGCTGTGCCCGGCAGCTCCGCCGCCTACCACGAGGACATCGCATTCATCGTATACAGGTATAGTCGTCTGAGGCTCGGTATAGGTCTTTCCTGTCATCTTTTACCTCCGTTTTTGTTTATTTGGTATCAGTTTTTTGCCTCTTGAATATATTATATGCGTTTATTCGCCCTGGGACAAAGGAAAGTGTCTCAGGATCAGTCAGATCCTGAGACATTGCCATTTTCCTGATCATTCACCGTATCCCTTGCGGATAGTACCGATCTGCCTTTTGGCCGCTGCCAGCTGGGACCTGTGGGGACCGGAACTCAGTTCATGCGTCAGATAAAGCGGACATACTTCATCGATGATGCGGACGCATCCCGGATCCGTCCATGGAAGATGGCGGTCGATCTTCTGGATATGGGAATAGTTCACTGAGAATGCTTCAAAGTAGTCTGCCGGAAGATCATCAGGGAGCCGCCCCGTGTTCTTACGCACATACGCACCGCTGATGCTCTGGTGAAAGTGCATCCCAAGGATCTTCTTCTTAAGTTCCCCGTGCATGCGCACTTTGTCCAGTATATACTCAATGCCCTCCGCCTGAGTGTGGAGCTTCGTCTGAGTATTCAGCAGATGTCCCGTGTCCAGCATTATCCCCGTGCGGGGATAACCGATGCCCGAGAGCATATACTCAGTTTTATGCGGATCTGTGAAGGTAAAGCCGGGCCACCACTGGTTCTCTACAAGAAAATCAAATGTGGGCTCGATACCATGCAGAAGTTCGTTGATGAACTCTATCGCTCCGTCCAGCACTTCCCGGTCGGTATGCAGCCAGCGGTATGTATATCCTTCCTCTATGGATACGTCGGAGACGTGAAACACCACGTACGGCGTGTTCATGGACAGCGCATAGTTCAGGTCGTCCCTGAACTGTTTCATAAGGTCTTCCGGACTTCTTCCGAGATAGAACCGTTCCACCGTCTCCATACTTCCGAACTTTCTGAGAAGCTCAGGCATGTTCTGTCTGTAGAAATCAAGCCAGTCCGGATAGAACACCATGTGGTAGCCCGACAGCATCGATGTCGGGAATGAACCATCAAGACTTCCGGGATCGGCGATGCCTTCTATACCGTCCAGTCCCAGGCCGTGTATGCGTTTGCCCAGTTCTTCCCAGCTGCCGTAAGGAGCGATGCTGTATGTGCTGATCGGGAAATTGATGCTTTGGATCATGTCTTCTCTCCTCTGGGGCAATTCGGTCAACTCTATAGATAAAGGCTCATCCCAGTTTTCTGCCGATGAGCCTGCTTTTTCTGCTGTATTCTGTATCAGTCGGCGATCCACGGATAATACAGTTTCTTCATCCACTGTCTGACATCCAGCCGGTATATCCCGTTGACCGTGTCTTCACCGAACACTTCCTCCGTATCGCCGTATGCGGCAGTATCACCTCTGTCCAGCAGCAGTGCCTTGCTCCCGTAAGCCCTCACGAGCCCAAGATCATGCACCACGGACAGTATCGCTCTGTCCTTACCGGCCACCCAGTTTCTGAGCAGGTCGAAGACCTCCTTCTGGTATACGAGGTCAAGATTGTTCGTCGGCTCGTCAAGGAGCAGCACATGCGGGTCCTGGGCGAAGAGCTGCGCAAGAAATGCGCGCTGCAGTTCTCCTCCCGAGAGAGTCAGCAGCGATCTGTCGGCCAGTCCGGCAAGTCCTACCTCACCGATAGCCGTCTCGATCATCATCTCGTCGTGCTCATCCCGTCCCCCCATAATGCCTTTCCTGTACGGATACCTCCCGAGACCGACAAGGTCTCTCACGGAGAATGAATACCCGACGTTGTGGCTCTGGGACAGCGTGCCGATGCACATGGCGATATCTCTGGCCTTCATTATTTCCCTGTCGTTTCCGCAGATGAACACATTGCCGGTATATGGTGCGACGCCGCTGACCGCGCTGATGAGTGTGGATTTGCCCGCGCCGTTCGGCCCCACGATCATAAGCCATTCTCCGCTGTCCAGAGTCAGCGAAACATTTTTGAGGATAGCGGTATCACCGTAGGAGACACCTACGTTTCTCAGTTCAAGGAGAGTCATCCTTCCCTCCTTCTGGTGCCGGCAAAAATGAACACGAACAGCACCGCGCCTATGAGCGACGTCACAGCTCCTATCGGAAGTTCCCTGGGTCTCATTATCACCCGGGCAATGAGGTCCATAAGCATCAGGAACACTGCTCCTGAGAACAGCGTTGCCGGCAGCAGTCTCCTGTGATTGGGACCTACGATCATCCTGGTCATATGGGGCACCACAAGCCCCACGAATCCTATGGATCCTCCGATCGACACACATGTGCCGATGAGCGCCGAGACCGAGATCAGTATGATCAGTCTCGTCCTTCTGATGTTTATACCTATGCTTCTGGCATTGTCCTCACCGATAGCGAATGCATTCAGTTCTTCCCGTTTTGTGAGGATAACTGTCCCGAAGATCACGAGGACCGTCAGCAGGATAAGCGATTCGGTATATGTGCTTCCCTGCAGGGATCCCATGGTCCAGAACGTTATCGACCTTATCTTCTCGGAAGCGAATGTGGTGATGAACATTATGATGCTGGATATGAACATCGAATATATGACGCCCAGCAGGACTATGGTGTTTGTGGACAGCGAATAGTCCAGACGGTATGCCAGGAAAAGTATAAGCATTATGGAACCGAACGCGAAAAGCATCGCCATAACTGTGGCGCCTGCCAGCGACAAAAACGGCACCGTGATATCGAACGCTATGGCGATGATGGCTCCGAGCGCCGCGCCAGAGGATACCCCCAGAGTAGAACCTTCCGCAAGAGGATTCTTGAGGAGGCCCTGCATCGCGCAACCGCACAGTGCGAGAGACATCCCGCTGAGGGCGACGCAGATCACCCTGGGCACCCTGACTGTCATTATCTGCGGGGCGGATGCCACGGCGTATTCGTGTTCCGTTCCAAAAACAAGGTCGCTGAGATAGTGGATAACGTCAGACCATGGAAGGCTGACGGTGCCCACGGATACACAAAGGATAAAAGTAAGGCAGACCGCCGCAATGAATGCCAGATATTCCCATTGCGGCAGTCCCGTATTTCTTATTCTGTTTTTCCCTGCCTTATGCGGCTGCATCCTGGGCAAGGGATTCCTCGATGAACTCATTCATCGCGGTTATACCGTCCACAAGCCTCGGGCTCGGTCTTGAGAGAGAGTTGTCCTGGATATTGATGATATCCTCGTTGACAACAGCTTTGAGCTTCTCCCAGCCGGGTCTTGAGCAGATCTCTTCGACCGGTGTCGGCCCTTCCCCGTAATACATCGTAATGGTCACGATGTAATCCGGGTCGGCGCTGATGACCTGTTCCTCAGAGACTTCCAGCCAGCCTGCCTGGTCGCCGAAGATATTGGTCAGCCCGAGCATCTGTGCAGCTTCATCCATGAATGTGCCTGAGCCGGCTGCCCAGAGGCCCCACTGCAGCGGAGAGACTTCGAAATAGACGGTCTTCCCCTGTCCGGCGCCTTCCTTCTTGATGCTGTCGAACGCAGACTTCATCTGTGATACGACATTGGCAGCTGCATCTTCCTTGCCGGTTGCTTTGCCGATCATGTTCACGCATTCATAGATGCCGTTGATATCCTGGGCGTCGGTCATGATGACCTTGATGCCCGCATTCTCGAACGCATTGATCTGATCCTCGGTCTGAGCCATCTTTGTCATGATGACTACTTCGGGTCCGAGCTCGATGACTGCTTCGATGTTCGTCTCATATCCGGACTGGACCGACGGGATGTCCATGACCTGAGCGGGATAGTCGCAGTACTCTCCGCGTCCCACCAGGGTATTTCCGGCGCCGATGGCGAAAAGTATCTCGCAGTCGGACGGTTCAAGAGCAACGACCTTCTCCGCTGCCTTTTCCAGTCTAACTTCTCTTCCGGCCATATCCGTGAAGACGATGCTGGTGTCGACCGGTTCCGGTTCCGGTGTCGGTTCGGGTTCCGGTTCCTTCTTGCCGCATCCCGAAAGGATAGCCATCACCATGACCATGAGTAAGATCAGTGCCGCTATGCTTCTGTTCTTTTTCATTTTGATCCTTTACCTCTTAATCCTGATTGTTTTTCTGTTTTTTGAATGGAAAAGTCCGCCACATATGTGACGGCCATCTCAGAGATCAGCATCAAGAAGCCATGCAATCTGGCATGCAATGGTAGCTTATCTCAACCCCAGAAGATGTTTCATGTGCAGACAGGTCTCCCGGCTTGACTTCATCCTAATCGGCACCTTCCCGCCGTTAAGCAGTGGTTTCGTCGCCTTTCGTCAGTTTCACGGTTACTGGGATAGCCCGACACTTTCAGTCGTATTCCCTCGGTACAGAGCGTACCGGCATGTCGCCATGCAAAAGCACATCGCCATTCTGCCGTTATTATTCCACATCATAACTCTCTTTTCAATCCGTAATTGCAGTTCCCGCGGCTGAAAGACTGAGCATCCCCGGACCTGATGAACGACGCGTATACGGGCAGCAAAAAGCCGTGACACAGGCGTCACGGCAGGATCTGTCGTTTTTTATTCCTGCAGTCAGCCGCAGCTGCCGCACCGGCACACAGTCAGATGAGCCCACATATGTTCAGCCGTGTCGATCACGTACCCTCCGCCGTAGGCAGGCTGCCATTCATAGCGGTTCCGGGCCTCTTCCGGGAACAGATATGCCATCACCGCGGCGATCACTCCCCCATGGGTTACCAGCAGCGTGTCTTTCCCTTCCTGCTCCAGACGGGCAAGCCCTCTGATGACTCTTTCCGTCATTATCCTTCCGCTCTCACCGCCCGGTGCGATATTGGCTTCATTGTCGCCGCTGATCCATTCGATGTACTCCGGATCCTCCTTCATCTGCTCATATGATCTCATCTCGAAAGCCCCGAAATCCATCTCGCAGAAAGCCGGATCAGTCTCATGAGGGATCTCGCCGAAAAGAAGATCCAGAGTCTCATCGCATCTCTTTTTCCCGCTGGTCACGATCCTCATGCCCGCCACGCACGGATAGATCCTTTTGTTTTTCATCTCTTCCAGTTCCGCCCTGCCGCTGTCAGAAAGACCGATATCGGTGCTTCCGCAGTACAGATGCTTCTCGTTGGCTTCCGTACGGCCGTGTCTTAAAAGTATCAGTCTCATTTAAGCACCTGTTCCAGCCCGCAGAATACTCTTGTGACGTTCTCCGCCTCAGACGACAGGAAAGAGCACATCCTTCCCGTCATCTCGCGCCAGGCGCGCATATCCGCGCCTAACGGGACGACCCCGCAGAAGATATCTTCGCAGATAAAGATGCTGTCCTTCCATTCCTCACGCTGCTGTTCGAGCAGTTCGACGGCATCGTTGCCGGTGCGGACGCACCAGAGAGCAAACTCTTCCGCTTTGTAAAGACAGCGGTACCCGTACCTGATCCCCTCGCTTTCGGAACAGGTATAGATATCTCCGTCTGTCAGACCGTATTTTTTTCTCGCATATTCAAGTTTCCCCTGATATGCTCCGCCGATTATCAGATCCATGATCTATCCCCTTTCAGATCAGCACAAACGCAATGATGCCGCACAGTTCCGCGAAGGTGAGCGCATATCCGGAGATGTCTCCCGACATGCCTCCCAGCGACTTATATGCCCTGAACATGTACAGCAGATACCCGGCTGCGACCGCCAGAGACACATATCCGCATCTGCCGAGAAAAACGAATCCGAGAACGGCAGCCACAGCGGTGACAGCAGTCAGGAATACGACATGCGATCTTCTGACCCTGTCCCTGTAGCTCCCCGAGTATTCGCTCGTTGTCAGGGGAGGAAGCACTGTCACACAGAATGCCGCGATGCATCTCGAAACTGTCGGGATCAGTATTAAAGTTAAGATATTCTCTGTTCCCCTGAGTGAACAGAAGGCCGCGAACTGTACCATGACCAGCAGTATCGCATCTATGACCGCAAAAGATCCAACATGCGGATCCTTGAGTATCCTTCTTCTCTCCTCGACATCGCGCCAGGACCGGACGGCGTCGGTGACATCGAGAAATCCGTCCATATGCATCCCTCCGGTGATGACATACGGGAATGCGCAGAGCACCGCCGCCTTCAGGAACAGAGGAATTCCGAGTATCCCGCAGACATATGCCGTAAGAGCCCAGAGACCTCCGATCACCGTGCCCACGAAAGGCAGAGCCAGGGTCATGAGCGGTCTGCTCTCCTCATCCCACATCCTGAATGGACAGGGTATCACGGAGAACATGGACATGCTCATCACGAAAGCCCGTAGATATTTCTTCATGGCAGTTCTCCTTTGTGTACGATGAGATTTC
>JAFYZY010000038.1 GCA_017548485.1 Oscillospiraceae bacterium
AGGACCGTGTTTCTCAGATCAACTATGATCTCGAAATCTTCATTTCTTACTTCTTCCTGAACCGTCCTGGTCACGGCTTCGACTGCTTTCTCATAGGCAGTTTCCGCTATTTCCTCCACGAAAGCTTCCGTATCTTCAATGCGGACCGTGATGGCCTGAAGCTCAGCTGTTTTTTCGGAAAGAGTCTGATCCTGAACCGCGATCTTTTCCTTTTGCTTCATCAGGATGTAGTCCTGCTTTTCCAAATACTTCCGGCCGCCGTATTCCGGCTCATGGTCCAGATGCAGTCCGTGCTTCTCACAGATATCGAAAAGCAAGGCGCGGCAGGCGGCGTCGAAAGTCATTTTTCTGTTGTTCAGCTTGCCAGGCTTCTGGTCGGGATCCGGAAGATCGAACCCCAGAGCTTCCAGAGCTTTTTCCTGTTGCGGGGCCACCTCTCCATAGCGGTTTTCGCAATCGAAGACATGGCGCTCATGGATATGCGGAGTCGATTCGTCCAGATGCAGCGACCAGTCAATTATGTGGATGTGCTTGCCGAAGCGGAGTTCAGATTCCTCGAAGAACTCCATGGCGATCTGTGCTAAAACCTCAGGAGGGACCGACTGCTCCATCGTGCCGATCTGGATCAGCGATTCCTCCGGACAGGTCTTTTTGTCTTTCAGAAGATCCTCCGGAGTCCTGTCTCTGGATGAATGCCCGGTCTGCCTGTTCCGTTCGTGTTGGCCTTCGCAGTAATCGAGATAATGATCCAAATAGTAAGCACGCTCGATCTGCTCGAAGGAATAAACTATCTTGTCTTCCTGCTCCTGATCAGTTGGAAAGTGAAATCCCTGATAGCAGTCCCAGTAGACATTCCTCTTTGCCCGGTCCTGATCGATATGCTCACTGTTGGCGATATCGAAACGGCGATCATTGTGTTTTGGATTGTAAGTGCCATTTTTTCCGGACCTGCCATTGTGTCTTGTCATTTTTAACGGCAACTGTTTTTCCTCCTTTTTGAAAACCTCCTGCCTCCCGAAACTACGAAAACAGGGGAGTGTGTCGGCAGGTAATACCCAGTACTAAGTGACGGTACCCATCACTTAACTGGGCGGGGCCTTGCCCTCGACCTGCGCCGGGCGTTTCTCCCCGGCACCCAGACAGGGGATTGCATCACCTTGACCTTGCTCCGTAAGTCCTGATCTTCGCTGCCCACCTGACATCTCGTTTCAGTCCTTCCGGCTTTTTGCGGAACCGTTCACCGGACGGTCCCACAAAAAATAGCCGCTGAGTGTTCGCTGCCATCACCGGAGTGACGGAGCGAAGCTCAACGGCTTCCTCATCTGACTCGCCCAGGGCAAATCCTTGGTCTTTGTCATATTCAGTTTTACAGGATCGCCGTGTGGGCGATACTATGTAGGAGCTTATTGTTCGTATTCCGAAACGCTTACTATCGTTTTAGTTCCTCTTCTCGACTTATATCCGGCAAGCGGGAATCGCTCTATTCTTCACAGAGCAGATACTTATCTCTTCCGCCTTTCATGGCCTCCGTAAATACGACCGCAAAGGTGCTCCCGAGAATAAGGACTGCATCAGAGCACATGGCAGCCTGTTCAACTGCCTCTTGCAGAGGAAGATGTTCATCCAACCAAAAATCCGCAGAGAGAACATAGCAGATCTCATTGTGCTCCAGAACGAAACGCTGGAACTCCGGCTGGCGATCCAGATCGCTTCCCTTCATCCTGATCCTGGACGCATCAATAAAATCGTCGGCCTGATGGCAGAATCTGCTGACGCCGGAACTTCTCTTTTTTGGCGTTGTCAATTCATAAAGCAGCCGCTCGCGTTTTGTTTCCCTTATGAAAGATCGAACGAAGCGCCTTTCCTCCAAATAATCCATATGCATCTCCTTTTTTTTGTGTCTGTTGCATCCATACAAACAACGCTTATTATATGATGACAAGGGCGAAGTCAAGAGCGAAGAGCCGGAGTATGAGGACGGCACCGGCCCCATCACCTTTAATGACGACGGGACAATTACCTGGCACGAGGATCAGTCCGTATACGGGACGGATATGGTGTTTGAATGGGTACAGGTAAACGAAGGCTGGACAGACTCCGCAATTAGAGGGATGTATTAAAAAGGCCCCGCTAAACAAGATAGCAGGGCCTTAGTTTGCTGCCTGTTCATTTGATCAACGCGTCTAGGCCGTGCTGTCTTTAATACCAGTTATAGATATAGAAGCTGTTGCCTTCCTCGATGATATGGGCGTTGATCATGCGTGAATAGCGGCCGGCATCCACGCTGATATCGGTATATTCGAAGACGATCTTGGCCTCGTCGGTGATCTGGTCGCTGCCATGCGGCCGCGATCTTCTGATGACCTGGGTCACCCGGCCGTTGTCGCGGGAGGTCTCGAAGAGATAATCGGTGGGTGTCTGGTCGTCCCGGAACACAGTGGACGTGGAGGCCAGAATGCCGTCCTTATCGTAATTGGCGGTATAAGTGCCGTTGAAGCGCAGCCAATCCCGGTCCTCACCGTCCATCCAGTTGGTGTACAGACCGTGATTCACCGTCTTCTGCAGGACACCGCCCGCAGCGGTGACGATGATCTCGTCTATCTCCTCGGCGTTGTAGGACGGTTCATCCGGTTCGCCGGGCACGCCGATGTGGGAAGTATGGAGGACGGTGGTGAAATACTCGTCGTCATTGCCGTAGATATAGATCAGGTGACGGGAGCCCTCCACTCCGCTGAAAGCATAGCTGAGCTGGGACAGTTTCCCGTTGACGTATTCCGCGTCGTATTCCTTGGTCTCACCGTCAAACCGGCTCAGGGAGACCGGCACGCCGTTGGCAAAGGTGTATGCGAAGGTCTTCACGAAGGACTCGTCGCTGCCGGGCCAGGTGGTGGTCATGGTGACGGGGTAACCGTTTTCATAGGCGTATTCCGTCTTTTCCGATTCCGCCCATTCTTTCGTTTCAAAGTCGACGGTATAGACGGTCACACTCTTGATCAGGGCCTTTTGAGCCTGAGCGCTGCTGATGATTGCCGTGTTCGCAGCGCTGTCATAGTCCACCCCGAAGCCCAGAGCGGAGCCCAGGTCCCTGAGCTTAAAATAGTTGTTGCCGCCGATGTTATAGACTGATATGCCCGACACCGCTTTGCCGTCGATGGTGACGGTCTGGGAACTGACTACTGCGGTGGAGGACTTGTCGCC
>JAFYZY010000039.1 GCA_017548485.1 Oscillospiraceae bacterium
GGCCGCGGACGGGATGCCGCTGGCGACCGCGCCTCACGCGTTTCTGATCATAATTATCCTGTCGGTAGTGCTGAGCCTTCTGGTGTGGTGGTATATCGACCACAAGAAGATGTACTGAGATCAATTTAATAACTGAAACGGCGATCATCCATGCGGATGATCGCCGTGAGTGTTTTTGGGGGAAAGTCAAAGAAGTTCTCTGTAGTACAGTCCCGATGTGCGGGGGCGGGATGTCTTTCTGCAGTTTTCGAAATCGCCGATAATGGTTTTTACTTCAGATGCTGTCTCCCGCGTGAACCACAGAAGAGAGAAGTCGAGACCGGTCAGATCCCTTTCCGCTATATGCAGCGGCACCGAGTTGAGCAGCGTCGAGAACTTCTTCTCGCAGCACTCGACCGGAAAACTGACATCCATCCTGTCGGTGAGAGAACCATGTCCTCTGCAAGCCGCGCAGCCTATGGACGCCCTCACAGGGCAGTTGCGGTAGTGCATCAGCGGAAGACTTCCGTAGACCGCGATGCCCCTCGGCATCCTTCCGCCGAGATCTTTGATCTGCTTCATGGATATCTCAAAGGAGACAGTCATTGCTGACAGACCCAGGGACTCCATGTCAGAGAGCGCGGAGGAGTTGGTGACGTTGAGACCGAACCCGCCGTATACCCTGAGGTTGAGATCTTTCCCCAGCCTGATGCCGTAGATGTTGTCCGCCCATACGGAGCCTGCGCCGGCATGTTTAAGGATCTCCAGCCTTTCATGCATCGCGGGCTCATCCTCCGGGAACAGCGCAGCCGGCAGCTGGACCGTAAGTCTGTCGCCGTATGCCGCGATCAGTTCCGGCGTGACCTTATCCGACGGGACTATGACCCTGGAAAGGACGTCTTTGTCCGGGATCGTATCAGGGTCATAGAATCTGCCCCACAGTTCCGGCTTTTCCTTTTGTGATCGGTAGGGGATATATGACGGGAACGAGAACGGATGCGCCTCATGAGGCGTTATGGCGGAGCGCTTTTCCAGAAGACTGCCGAGCGCATCCCGTCTCATCCTGTTGAGCTCGGACGCGGGCAGAAACAGACCTTCTTCTATATCTGCAGTGATGCTTTCAGCGCAGAACGGCGTACCGCCGGTCTTGGACAGGGAATTCCTTGCCGCTTCTGCATCTGTGGACTTTGTGCGGGCAGCCTGGGGGACATGACCTTCTGCTGATATCGTGACTGAGCCGTCGGTGACTGTGAGAACCGAACGGCTGCTGTCCATGACGAAAGACATATCCACAGGGACAAGAGGAGCCTCGTTCCTGTAACCGAAAGCTATGGCTCCGAGGACCGATGAGGCGTCGGCGACGTCTTCTTTTGTCCTGTAGCCGAACATGGAGGCGTCGCGTTTTCCGGTGAGATATCCGTCGGTAAAACCGCTTCTGGAGAAGACGGCTCTCAGTGTGCCGATATCGTATTCGCTGCCCAGGAGGGCGTTTTTGCATGCTGTGACGGCCGCTGAGACGTACTCCGGCCGTTTCATCCTTCCCTCTATCTTGAAGGAATCCACGCCGGCATCCGCCATCTCTCTTATATGGCCGATTAGCGACATGTCCTTGAGGGAGAGCACGTGATCGCATCCGCCGCATCTCCAGTCCAGTCTGCAGGGCTGAGCGCAGAGACCGCGGTTGCCGCTCCTGCCTCCTATCATGGATGACAGGTAGCAGGCCCCTGAGAGACTCATGCAGTGAGCGCCATGGATGAACGCCTCGGTCTTGATGCCGCAGGTGCTGCAGATCTTCCGCATCTCGTCCAGGGTCAGTTCCCTGGCGAGGACGACGCTGTCGAATCCCATGTCCCGCAGGAACAGGGCGCCGTCCACATTGTGCACGGCGGTCTGTGTGGAGGCGTATCTCTTTATTGTCGGGTATTTCTCCTTAAAGAGCTTCAGGACGGCGAGATCCTGTATGATCACGGCGTCCGCTCCGGAAGATGCGATCATGTCAGCCGAGCGCTCCAGCATCTCAAGTTCGCTGTCCAGGACAGCGATATTCACGGTGACATACACTTTTACATCGCGGGCATGACAGTAGGACACCGCCTCAGGCAGCGTCTGCGCGTCGAAATTCGCGGCGTTGCGCCTGGCGTTGAAGTCCTGCACGCCCAGGTAAACGGTGTTCGCGCCGCTTCTCACTGCGGCTGTGAGCTGCTCCATACCGCCTGCGGGGGCGAGGATCTCCGGCATGGTCTTATCCTCCTTCCATGGGAAATACGTCCAAGATTATACCACAGAGCGGGGCATCCGTCCCAATGGTGAAATACCGCGCCTAATCTGATAGAATCAAGAACAGAAAACAGAGGAAGAAACTGATGGGAAAACTGGAAGTGCTGTCCCCTGCGGGGGATATGGACAGACTGATAACAGCGGTGAGATACGGAGCAGACGCGGTGTATCTCGCCGGCACGTCCTTCGGGATGAGAGCCGCAGCGGGCAACTTCTCCGACGAACAGCTGAGAGAGGCGATAGGATTTGCTCACTCGAACGGTGTAAAGGCCTACGTGACCTGCAACACCGTTCCCAACGAGACCGAGATACCGCAGCTCCC
>JAFYZY010000040.1 GCA_017548485.1 Oscillospiraceae bacterium
ACTGTTTTTTTGGATAGTGATGGACTGCATATCACGACATCTCTCCGTGATGATTTGATATCTTGTATGAAGGACTCCGCATATTCAGAATAACTGAATATGTAACTGTTAGTTTGGGCAACTTCTCCTGTTTCATTAACATAAAGCTGATAGCCTATCTGTTTATATGCTTTTAGTCTTTTCTGATACATTCTGCTGAAAACCGGGATATGCGAGTCGATGTAGTCGTATATGATTACATCTTTTTTGTTGACATAATCTCTGTTTAAGCGACCAGCGTACTGAGTAACGAGGCCTTTCCATGCTATAGGAGAAGCCATGATCAGTGTATCAAGCCTTGGGTAGTCGAAACCTTCACCGATCAATTGACCGGTTGCAATTAGCAATACAGACTCTTTATCTGAGACGCTTGATATTGCTGTTTTGGCTGATTCGATTTGCTTTTTGGGTGTATTTCCCGTAAGAAGGAAACAGTTAGTAGCAGAGTCTTTTAGCTGCTCATATAACTTCTTGGCATGGTCAACATACTTTGTCAAAATTAGAGGAGTCCTTCCTAAATCAATGCACTTCCTAGCGTCTTCACATATCTGATCATCTCTTGTCTGATTATTCCGTATAAGATCATATGCCTCATTGATTGTCAGTTTGTCTTTCCCATGAGGGGCAACTGTTCTTGTAAATCTGGGGATGACAACATGATCGATTCCCTGCTCTAAAGCACGCTCTTTAGCAGAATAGGAATACCTTATAGGGCCAAGAAGCATATAGTTGATCTTCTCAAGTCCGTCAGAGCGTCTTGGAGTAGCAGTTACACCATAGACGTATTTAGCATTTGTTTCCTGAAGGATACCCTGAAGGGTAGCGGATGCAGTATGATGGCACTCATCTACTATTATTAGTCCATATTTCTTGAGCCTGTAATGATACTCGCCCTTTTTACATAGAGATCCGGCCATAGCGATATCAATGATTCCGGTTGATGTGTCCTTCGCGCCTTGTATGGTTCCGATACAGTTGCTGCGTTTCTTTGTACGTCCGGAAGGAGTCTTATATTCAGGAGGAGTTTCATTTATCTCCAGAAATCTGGTAATCTCTTTCTGCCATTGGTCAATAAGTGCAGATGATTCCAATATGATCAACGTTGAAGTCTTTTTCTGTGCTATTATCCCACAACTAACTACTGTTTTACCGAAAGCAGTAGCTGCATTAAGAATACCGCAGTTATAACTGCACATCGAATTAACTGCTTCTGCCTGGGCTTTCCGGAGTTCCCCATTAAGTGAAACATCAATGGAATCTCCAACAGATCTTTTGTCGTCTTGCTTGTATTCGATTCCCGAAGAGAGCAACTTGTCGATTAATGTTTCATACAATCCCCTCGGGAGGCAGATATAACCATCAGTGTCTTCACCGAGATATATAAAACGAGAACTATCGTAGTTTGACAGTCCTATGGCTTTGTTTCTAAAGAAAACTGGGTTGGAGAACGCAGCAAGTCGTCGAATCTGGTTTTGAATCCGCGGCTTAAGGTTCGATGTATCGATGTATATCTTGTTTGCTAATGTTATTTTTACTTGACCAGACACATCTTCTTTTCTGAAATCGGTCGATCTCTCCCAAGGTTTTTCTTCACTTGTGGAATTTGTTAAAGTGTGTAGACTAACACTACTGGATATAAATCTCTCCAGGTCATCTTTTGACATGCGTTTGGTAGAAGTCAGAGATGCCCACTGATCAGTGTATGCATTCCATCTCTTGTCGACGAAGGCACTGTTTCCCATTTTCAATGCTTGTCCTTGAAGCGGCAATGCTATCAGATTTCCCAACCCTCCTTTAGGCAAGTTATCTTGAGCAGGTATCATTCGGTCATAGTATTTAAAGCTCTTAAGATTAACATGTTCAGACCCTCTATCAAGTAAAACAAATCCGAATTGTCTTGCAGTGGAAGCGGGAACAGGCTCAGAAAAAAAGATCCATAGATGGGCTCCATTTCCGGATCTGGATCTTTCAACCAGACAAGGTATTGTATTTAGTTCGCAGATCTCCCTGAGAGAATCAACTTCTTCCATCCAGGAGTTACCGGATGTGCTTTCAAACTTGTTATCTCCTCCATGATTGTCAAAGTCGAAGACCAAAAGGCGACACGTTCCATCAGGAAATAAAGGATATATTCCGATGACATCTGAGCAATCGCTTTTCTCTCCTGCAATATGCTGTATTATATGCTCCGGTCTAAGTTCCATCCATGATCTATTCGGACACAAGGAACAGATCATCTTTTGTCCGTCAGCCTTCGGACATACACCAGTTTTCCAGAAATTGTTGCATTGCACATAATAACCGGACTTACCAGTTGTTTTGTTTTGAGAACGTTTACTGAATACATCTGTACGTCCCCAGAAGAAAGAGTAAAACCTCCTGATATTCTCATATGATATATCAAGAGGTCTGACTGACTGTTGTTCTGTGTTTGTTGGGCATAATGGGTATTTAGATCTAGGATTATAAACAGAGATATCTATACCATTCTGTTTTAGAAGAGATTTCAGATATGCGTTTTCTTCTCTTAGGATTCTTATTGTTTCGTACGGATCTGAAGTATTAATTCCCATATTTTTGATTACTTTTTGGCTCAGTGTTATTTGAAATATAGACAGATTTTGGACTTATGCTAATAGTATTATACCTTGTTCATCCGGGGACACAGCAACGCATTTCCAGGAAGGCAGGGACTCTGCTATCAGTTCTTTCATGGCTGAGACAGCTTTAATATCTATGAACGTACAGAGCAACGTCGGTCCTGCTCCGGATATACAGGCGCTTACAGCGCCTGCGTTTTTTGCGGCTTCAAATGCTTTTTCATAACCGGTTATAAGCGGAAGGCGATATGGCTGATGAATGACATCCGCTTGTGCGTATCTAAGCAGTTCAGCATCTCCAGACTCCAATGCTTTTACCAGAAGACCTGCCCGTGATATGTTGAACACTGCTTCAGATCTTGAATATAAATCAGGCAGAGCCTTTCTTGCCTCAGCTGTAGAGAGCTCAAAATCCGGGATGAGCACACAGAATCGCCAGATATCACTGACTTCTGTTCCTGCTCTCGCGACTGTGTCATCCGACATAGATACCAGCTGCAGGTTTCCGAAGACCGCAGGCGTGATGTTGTCCGGATGGCCTTCCAGCCGGCAGGCGATTCTGTTGACGCCTTCCTTGCCGAGACCGAGAGAGAACATCTGATCAGCAGCATAAGCTCCGGCAACGAGCAATGCAGCAGAAGAACCAAGCCCTCTGGAGATAGGAATATCAGTATTGAGAAAACTGATGCGGACAGGCAGCTCATCCTTCCCGCAGGCTTTTAGAGCTGCAGTGAAAGAGAGATATGCCAGGTTGTTCCTTCCCTGATACCGGGGATCGCAGCCGTCGATGACCAGCTCATCAGATCTCTCAAAGAGGATCTCATCGTACAGTTGCCAGGCTATTCCCATACAATCAAAGCCCGGACCCAGGTTGGCGGATGTGGCAGGTACTCGCACTATCATCTATTCTTTACTCCAGTTCTTGAGTTTTGAGATAACGTAGTCGCCGATGCCCTCGGGGGATACTTCATCCTCGTGGAGGACAGACGCAGTTCTGAGAGAAGCCAGGTTCTTCGGGATCTGCTGTCCTGTGACTCTGCTGAGTTCATCCAGCAGATCGAAATCATCGCTGCCGGGTTCCTGACCCAGCGCATTGAGGACTGCCTCGGGGAACTTGAACGGGGAAGCGGTAGACAGGACCGCCATCCTGCGGACACTGCCGCTGTCCGAAAGATACTTGCCGGCGCAGCACCAGGCTACGGCTGTGTGGGGATCTATAAGATAGTGTTGGTCTTTCCACACCCTGCCGATGGTGTCAGACACTTCTTCCTCGGAAGCATGATATCCGCGGAAGGTATGGTTTATCGCTGAAAGCATCCCGAAGCAGATCTTATAACTGCCGGCGTCCGAGAGCGATGCCATCAGAGAGGATACATGCTCCGTATCGTTTCCGCAGGCATGGAAGAGAAGTCTTTCCAGATTAGATGAGACAAGAATGTCCATGGAGGGCGAGGTAGTCCTGAGAAACTCGCGGTGAGTATCGTAGACTCCCGTGTTGAGGAAATCGGTCAGGATGCTGTTGGAGTTGGATGCACACACCAGAGTTCCTATCGGAAGGCCCAGCAGCTTTGCATAATACCCGGCGAGGATATCCCCGAAGTTGCCGGTCGGAACGGTGAAGTCGATCTCGTCACAGGTTTTTATCGCTCCGTCCGATACCAGGTGGGAATAGGTCGAGAAATAATAGGCGATCTGCGGAACGAGCCTTCCGATATTGATGGAATTGGCGGAAGACAGTTCTTTACCAAGCCTGTCCAACAGATTCTGTGGTATCGAGGTGAAAGCCTTCTTGACTCCCGTCTGACAGTCGTCGAAATTACCTTTTACGGCACAGACTTTGACATTCTCAGCAGAAGAAGTGACCATCTGCGCTTTCTGAACGGCAGATACACCCTCTGAGGGGTAGAAGACGATTATCTTTGTGCCCGGCACATTTGAGAACCCTTCCAGCGCGGCTTTTCCGGTATCTCCCGATGTCGCGGTCAGGATCACGGTCTCGGACTCTGATCCTGTCACTTTCTTTCCGCAGTTTATGAGCCGCGGGAGCACTGAAAGCGCGACGTCCTTGAAGGCGGATGTGGGACCGTGGAAGAGTTCCGTGATATACAGACTGCCTGCTCTCACGGTAGGAGCAATGTCATCGTTCTCGAACTTGCCCCGGTATGAGTCTTCTATGATGGATGATTCATCTCCGAAACCCGGCAGGAGAGCGGACAGTATCATGGCCGACTGGGACCTGAAGTCCTTTGTGACGCAGGACCGCCAGTCGAAATCCAGATCCCGGATCTGCGGGTACACGAAAAGACCTCCGTCTGGGGCAAGACCTTTCAGGACCGCCTCGACGGGAGACGCCTTTATACTGCTTCTGGTGCTCTGATAGTCCATTGATACCTTTCTGTCCTTAACCGAGTGAGATGAGTCTGACGCTGCGGACGCCGTCAAGTTTACGGATGAGAGCTGAGAGCTCATCCACGGAGCAATTCAGATCCGATATGTCCAGGGAGAGCATCACGCTGGCAGATTCGTTTACCGGTATGCTCTGGGATATGGTGAGCACGTTGGCGCCGGCCGACGAGATGCAGTTGAGCAGGGAACTGAGAGTGCCCGGCACATGCGAGAGCATCACCATGAATACGGCCTTCCCGCTTTCCGTCAGTGATGACGGTTCAAAGACCATGTCTCTGTATTTATAGTATGTCGATCTTGATATCCCGGTCTGCTTTACGGCCTGGCTGATGTCTTTGACCATGCCGCTGTCTATGAGCCGTCTGGTCTCGATCACCTTTCCGATGAACTCAGGCAGCACGCTTTTGTGTACTATATAGTAATTCTCAAGCATATAAAGGCACCTTATGTAATAAATTGTATATTGTATTTCGAACCATTACATGATATCATGTTCGCATACCAAAAACAAGTGTCCGTTTATTGCGGACAGGAGAGGTTCCATGAAAGTAGCTGTTCTGGGATACGGCACAGTAGGAAAAGGCGTGTATGAGATGGTCCGCAGCGCTCCGGGACTCGAGTGCGGACCTGTCCTCGTGCTGCCGCACGAATACACTGAGACGTTCATGGTGACCGATATAGAAGACATAGTGTCTGACGGTTCAGTAGATGCCGTTGTAGAGGCTATGGGCGGCGTTGAACCTGCGGCTTCCTATGCCGAGAAAGTGATCCGTTCAGGAAAGCATTTCGTAACGTCGAATAAAGCGATGGTCGCCGAGAAGGGGATCGAACTCGCCGCTCTGGCGAGAGAGAAGGGAAAAGCGTTCCTTTTCAGCGCAGCGTGCGGAGGCGGAGTGCCGATCCTGCACAACCTGTCCGCGGCAGTAAAGAGCGACAGGATGATCAGTATCAGAGGTATACTGAACGGGACTACGAATTTTATTCTTGACGCGATGCAGTCTGACGGGATTGGCTTCGACGAGGCTCTGGCTCAGGCGAAGGCGCTGGG
>JAFYZY010000041.1 GCA_017548485.1 Oscillospiraceae bacterium
TGGACAATCTCTGGAACATGAAAGACAGCGGGATACCTCTCTCTCAGTATGAGGCCGGTCAGTGGGCGGCTTTTATCGTCAGCATCCTGCTGGTAGTGCTGGGACTTTATTTCGGCATCATCGGCTGGCTGGAATTCAGGAAGACGATGGAGCAGAGAGACAGGGAAAAGAAGGAAGCTGAAGCAATGACCGCAGCTGAGCACAGTTCTGAAGATGCAAAGCCCGTGACTGAGCAGAACGACAGCAGCGCTGACAAATACCTTAAGTAAAATATTGCCGGAGGAAGGTAAATTGCTCGAACTTAAGAACATTTCATACTCCGTCGACGACGAGAACGGCAGGGTAGACATCCTGAAGGATGTCTCAGTATCCTTTGACGGCAGATTCATAGCCATCACGGGACCCAACGGAAGCGGAAAATCCACTCTCGCCAAGATCGTCGCGGGAATAATAAAGCCCACGTCAGGGAAGATCCTGCTGGACGGCGAAGATATCACTGAACTCGGTATAGATGAGAGGGCAAGGCTGGGGATCAGCTATGCTTTCCAGCAGCCTGTCAAATTCAAGGGTATAACGGTCAGGGACATCATCTCGATGGCTTCCGGCAAGAAACTGCCGCTGTCGGCGGTCTGCGAGTATCTGTCACAGATGGGACTCTGCGCCATTGACTATGTAGACAGGGAGATAAACGACAGCCTTTCCGGAGGGGAGCTCAAACGCATAGAGATCGCCACAATAATGGCCCGCGGCACGAAGGTCTCCATATTTGACGAGCCGGAAGCCGGGATAGATCTCTGGAGCTTCCAGAATCTGATCCAGGTGTTCAACAAACTGCGCGAGAAGACAGACGGAATGGTGATCATCATCTCGCACCAGGAGAGGATACTGAACATAGCGGACAAGGTGCTGCTGCTGTCAAACGGGCAGATCAGCGATTACGGCACCGGAGAAAGCATAATGCCGGGCATTGCCAGCGGAGTGACCGATGTATGCATAAAAGCAGCGGAGCAGGAGGTGTAATGTTATGAAACTTGATCAGATAGAACTCAACCTCCTCAGAGAGATATCGGATCTGCATCAGATCCCGGACGGCGCGTACAACATCAGGCTCAACGGAGAAAGCGCCGGACGCAACTCCACGGAAAACATCACCATAGAGCCCAAGAGCGATAAGCCGGGCATCAATATCTACATAAGACCCGGCACTAAGAACGAGGCCTGCCACATCCCCGTGATGCTCAGCCAGAGCGGGCTTACCGAACTGGTCTACAACGACTTCTTCGTCGGAGAGGACGCGGATGTGACCATTGTCGCCGGATGCGGCATCCACAACTGCGGCACCGATCTGTCGCAGCACGACGGCATCCATACCTTCCATGTGGGGAAAAACGCTCACGTCAGGTATGTCGAGAAGCACTACGGAGAAGGCGACGGTCTCGGAGAGAACGTGCTCAACCCCACCACCATCATCGAGATCGAAGAGGGGGGACGCATGGAGATGGAGTCCACGCAGATCAAGGGCGTCGACTCAACAGTGCGCAAGACTACGGCAAAGCTTGCTGACGGAGCAAGCCTGGAGATAAAAGAAAAGATCATGACCCACGGCAAACAGGTCGCAAAGACCAATTTCACCGTGGATCTCGACGGGGAAGGGTCCAGCGCGAACGTGGTATCCCGTTCCGTAGCCAGAGACGAGTCATCTCAGAAGTTCATCTCCTGCATCAGGGGAAACAATGTATGCACCGGACACAGCGAATGCGACGCGATCATCATGGATGATGCCAGAGTAAGCGCCAGCCCCGATCTGGATGCCAACTGTGTTGAGGCGGCCCTTATACACGAAGCTGCGATCGGGAAGATCGCAGGAGAACAGATCATCAAACTGATGACTCTGGGACTCACCGAGGCAGAAGCGGAAGAGCAGATCATAGCCGGATTCCTTAAGTGAGCAGAATGCGCATCAGCGCGGCTGCTGCGCATTTGACACTTGATGTTCAATTGGATATAATTACGTGGCGTTTGGGCCTATAGCTCAGTTGGGAGAGCGTTCGGTTCGCATCCGAGAGGTCGAGGGTTCGAGTCCCTTTAGGTCCACCATCAACTATCCCCGCTGGAAGATCGATTTGTTCGATATCCTGCGGGGATACTGCTTTATGAGGGTGCGATCAATCTTATCGAAGGCCTGGATCATATATGTTTTGACAAGATTGAACACTGTAATGTGATGCACCTTTACAGCCGTGTATTGCCTTTATCTAAAGGAAAAACTGACGTCGACCCTGACATGTTGATCTGAGGTCAGCGAGGGATGGCGGTATTGAGGAGCGATCATGTTTTCTTCAGCTGCAAACCGCTGTTGACACTCAAAAACGTTTTATGTATAATTACGTGGCAACAGAGAGATGCTGTTGTTTACAAGTGAATATGCGGGTATGGCGGAATTGGCAGACGCGCTAGATTCAGGTTCTAGTGGGGGCAACTTCGTGGAGGTTCAAGTCCTCTTACCCGCACCAAAAAGCCATCGATTCATAATAGAACTGATGGCTTTTGCTTTAGTTTTTGCAGGAAATCTATATGGAAAAGATGATAGACGGGCACATTCATATCGAACGAGGTCCTTATACGCTTGAGTGGATAAGAAGATTTGTCGATAAGGCGGTGGAGATGCAGCTGGATGAGATACGGCTTCTGGAGCACAGCCATAGATTCGACGAGTTTGTTCCCATGTATGATTCTGTGCGCGCGTACAGTGAATATGTGGACACTTGGTTTCTGAGACAGCTCAAGGGAGTCAGCCTGGAAGATTATCTTGATCTGGTAAGAAGGGTCAGAGAAGAAGAGTATCCGATAGATTTAAAATTCGGGCTGGAGATCTGCTATTTCGAGGAACAAGAGGACTTTATCCGCGGCCTGACAGAAAACAAGGGATTCGATTTCCTGCTTGGCAGCGTCCATTTCGTGGACGGATTTGCATTTGACCATAAGGCCGAACATTGGGATGGCATAGATGTGGACAGGACCTATGAACGATATTTCGAGACCTCGATATCACTTGCAGAGAGCGGACTGTTTGACGGTATAGGTCATCCGGATGCGATAAAACTATTCGGACACAGACCGTCGTATCATCTAACGGAATACTATGAGCGACTGGCTGCTGCGCTTGCAGGAAACAGCATGTATGCGGATCAGAACAGCGGCGTATTCAGGAGATGTTCCGATACAGCACTGCCTGGGATGGACAGGGAGCTCATCAGGATACTTAAGAAACACGGAGTGCCTTTCATCACGTCCTCCGATGCGCATTGCCCGGAAGATGTCGGCTATATGATCAGAGAACTGAGTGAGATGGTCAGGGAAGCCTGAGCGGGAACTGAAATCCAAAAACGCTTTGTGGTACGATAATAACATCGATTAAACAATTCGATAAAGCGCCATAAAGCTGTGTGCAGATATAGGAGAAAACAATGAAGGTTATCAAAACGATCGTTAATGCAATAGCCTGTATACTGATATTCGGAGGATTGCTGGTGTTTCTGGTGACCATTGCGTACAACCACAACACGCTGCAGATTATTCTTGCCGATCCGGTCGTTCAGGCATCGTTATCGATACTGATCAGACTGTTCTACTGCGTTCTGGCGATCATTCTTGGTTTTGTATTCCTCCTTATATCCCTGAGAATTGGGGCAGGTATCAGATCAAAAGAAAGAAAGAAGAGAAAACTGGATCAAAAACGCAGAAAAGAAGAGAAGTGGGAAGAGGAGAAGGAAGAGCTGATCAAGGAGTACTCTGAGGAAGATCTCAAAGAATGATCTTTTCTTCGGAAAAGCGCAAGAGCATTATCTCAGGAAGCTGACTCCCGGGATCGCAGAGAAAGGAGATCAAAGTGACCGTTTCGTATCCCGAACTGATAGATGAAGTCATCGCTCACGGCAGGTATAAGGATGACTGGGCTTCTCTCTGCACTCACAGGACACCTGAATGGTATATGGACGCTAAAGTAGGGGTCTTCATTCACTGGGGGATCTACAGTGTCCCGGCTCACGGAAATGAATGGTATTCGCGTCACATGTACGACCCAAGCCATGAGGAATTCGAGTTTCACAGAAAGACCTTCGGAGAACAGAGGGAATTCGGTTACAAGGACTTCATCCCAATGTTTACCGGCGAGAACTTCAGCGCGGAGAGATGGGTGTCACTGTTTAAGAAGGCGGGCTTCCGGTATGTGATGCCGGTAGCTGAGCATCACGATGGCTTTGCCATGTACAGATCGGAATTCAGCCGCTGGAACGCCGCTGAAATGGGACCCGGAAGAGACGTCATCGGTGAGATACGGGATGAGTGCCTCAGGCAGGGGCTCAGGTTCTGTGCATCCACTCACAGGGCGGAACACTATTTCTTCATGAACATGGGCAGAACGTTCGACAGCGATGTACAGGATGAGAAGTATTCGGATTTCTACGGGCCTGCGGTGTACCGCAGGGAGTATCATTCCGACGATGTCCACAGATATACCGCTGACGCTTTTTCCGCAGGACCGACAGACGAATGGATGCAGGACTGGCTTGTCAGGACCTGCAGCTTCATAGATGACTACCGGCCGTCGGTGCTCTATTTTGACTGGTGGGTGCAAAATCAGGCATTCAAACCATACCTCAGGAAACTGGCCGCATATTATTACAACAGGGCTGACGAATGGGGAACTGAGGTCACGATAAACTACAAACACGAGGCTTTTCCTCCCGGAGCTGCCACATTCGATGTGGAGAGAGGCGCGCTGACCGGGATATCACCTGTGTACTGGCAGACAGATACAGCGATAGGAAAGGATTCATGGGGCTTTACCGCCGATAACGAATTCAAGACTCCCAGGCAGGTGATCTGTGACCTTGTCGACATCGTGAGCAAGAACGGAAATCTTCTCATCAATATCGGCCCGAAGCCGGACGGTTCGATAACCGTGCAGGAGCAGAATGTCCTGAAGACTCTCGGAGAATGGCTGAATATAAACGGGGAAGGGATATACGGCACGACATTCTGGAAACGGTTCGGAGAAGGCGAGGTCAACGCTCAGGAAGGGTTCTTTACGGACGGCGACGAAAAACAGTTCACCAGCAGTGATTTCCGTTTCACATATAAGAACGGATACCTCTACGTTTTCCAGATGAGACCTTCCGCGGACGTGAGGATCAAGTCACTCAGAAGGACGGGAGCCCACGATTTCCTGATAGAAAAAGTCGAGAGGCTGGACGGCAGCAGTGTGTCGTTCCGACGCACCGGTGAGGCACTTGAGATAGAGACGGAAGAACCGGAGAACGATCTGCCGGTCTGCTACAGGATCGCGATGAGCTGAGTTTCGGATAGTGCAAGAGCACTGCTTTTCACGCAGTGCTCTTTTTTGTGTTCTTTTTTCAGACTCAGGGTATTCCGAAAACAAGTTTTAAATAGTATCATTAAATGATGGACTGTTTTGTGTTGAGGAGGTGATCCTGTGCCTGAGATGGACGATCTGATTGCGTCTCTGCGCGAACGCATCAGGAGCAGGAATGCCTTTGAAAACAACTCAGAAGAGAAGGTATACAGTGACGAGAAGATCATCTTCACTGCGGACCGCCTGAGATCCTTCAGACCTCCCGAACTGCGTGAGATGAGAAGGATAGCCCAGAGCAAGGACTCCATCCGCTGGTCGGAGAGCAGACTGTTTTATGAACAGGCGAAGTTCATGGCTGAGTTCGAGGATGACAAGCCTTATGATGGGTCATTTGAACTGTATTTCCCTACGTATCAGCGCCTCAATGAGGATCAGCTGCGCGGATACTTCACCTGGAGAAAAGCGGCGAGAAAGGGTCAGATAGACGACAGCAGGACGACATACTGCTTCATCTATATCTATGAGATCCTGCACAATATCGGAGTCGCATCTCCGGAAGAAGGTGCCGGCATTCTCAACAAGATATGGGGCACAACGGAGAAACACTCGATCAGGTCGTGGATCGGAGAGTGGGCAGCCGACTACTGCGCATATTACGGAGTATCCGCAGATCTCTTTGATGCCCTGAAACCGCAGGTCGTCCTGGAGAGAGCTCTCAGAAAGATCTCGGACTGCCATGATGTCCCGGATGATGAACTGTACGGTGTGATGTGCAGTTTCGTTCCCGGTTATGCCGAGCGGTCCGCTATGGTAAAGGAGCATCCGCAGGATCATCAGGAGCTGTCCTGCAGGATACTGAGGAAGGTCGCGGAAAGATATCGCAAAAAGAGTGAGAAGGAATATGCCGACAGTCTCTATATGATCAGGTACTCCGTGTCAAAGAATATGTTCAGAAACGCAGTGTTTTTTGATTACAAGGCTCCCAGGATGTACACATGTATTGTATCGGATTATTCCGAGTACAGGTGCAGGGGAACGAACTGGAGCTGGTCCGGACTCGGCAGACAGAAGGACAATAACGATCTCAGGATGATATTCCACGAGGCCGATAATCTGCTGAGGGAACACTATGGCTATTCCAGCCTCCTCAAGGACAGCGATTGGACCAAAGAGAAGAAGAAGCTTGCCTCAAAGGCGCTTCAGGAGATGCTGGAGGAGAGAAGACAGGCGGAGCGCAGGAAAGTCGTCTTTGACATCTCTCTCCTGGATGACATAAGGAAAAGTTCCGAGATCATGAAGGAAAAGCTCATCGTACCGGGAAGTGACGAGGAGTTCAGAGAGAGCGATGCTGCGATTGCTGCGGAACCTGTGAATTCGGAGGAACCGGCTGCTGCTGATCCGGAAGAAAAGAACATGCTGCCGCTTCTCACTGAGGAAGAGTCGGATCTGCTCAGGGCTATCCTCGACGGTGATACCGCGGCTATCGGCAGGACCGGCATCAGGCTGTCGGTGCTGTGCGACTCCATCAATGAGAAACTGTTTGAGACTATCGGAGATACCGCTATCGAATTCGACGGAGAACTGCCGGCGGTAGTGGAGGATTACATGGAAGAAGTGAAAGGAGCACTCGCTTGAAGATACCCAAAAGGATCGCTTCGTCGATCATCAATTCCCTCAAGGGCGGGGTCGTCCCGAGGATCGGGCTTCCCTATATCACAGTCGGCAGAGAGAA
>JAFYZY010000042.1 GCA_017548485.1 Oscillospiraceae bacterium
TATCTTTCCCACCAGGTCGACACGTGACTCGTCATCAGAGAACAGTTCCCCCTCCTCTTTCGAAGCCGCGGTGGCTGCGGATCTTCTGAAATACAGCCAGCCCGCGCAGGTATCGATGTACTCCCAGCCGAAGTCGCTGAGCATCTGCATGTAGTCTTCCGGCGCTTCCCTGTCAAGATAGTCCAGCCTGTAGATCACGTCCTCCGGCTCGCAGGATTCGAAATGATAGAAGCAGGGTATCGTCATGCTGACCAGTTTCCATCCCTTTTTGTTCATCTCTCTCAGCCAGATCTCCTCTTCTTCGAAATCGGCTATCGTGAAATATCTGATGAATGTCTTTTTCATTTTACGTATTCTCCTCTGCTGTTTCTGTAGAGTCTCTCGATCCTCGCCTTTTCTATCTCGAGGACTTCTCTTCCCTGCTCGGTTATCTGATAGAGCTTCCTCTTGTCTTCCTCGCTGTGGAACTTTATGAGCCCGTCCTTCTCCATCTTGGACAGCGCCCCGTACATAGTCCCCGCGCTTATGCTGACGGCTCCTCCGGTCATGTTCCTCACCTGCTGGCTGATACCGTATCCGTGCTGCGGTGTCTGCAGACAGTACAGTATATAGAAACCGGACTCCGTCATAGGCACGTAGATGCGCCTGATCTTATCGTCCATTCTTTTGCCTCCTTGACTATCAGAGTCCGATGTATCGGACTACGATATATAGTATATCGGCCTCCGATATACGTGTCAAGCGTTTTCCAATAGTTTTTTTCAAAAATGTTTTCACGCAAAAACGCCGGCCTTTCAGCCGGCGTTATATACATAAGTATCATCCCCTGATCATTCTTACGATGCCTCTGAGAGGGTGTCCGTTGGCCATTTCCACCATTCCCTGCAGGATACCGTCCCTCAGCCCGCCGTTGATCTGCATGCTGCGCAGAGGCCCTCTTGCGGTGGATTCCATCATCATCCGGAAGACGGGATCGGAATAGTCCTTTTTGTCCCCGTACCTTTTTGACAGTTCGTTCTCCATCACTTTGTACAGGATCTTCATTACGAAGGAACTTCCGCGCATGTCCTCCACGGAATCCTCCATCGTGAACTGACCGCGCACGTGTTTCGCAGCGGGGATCACCTTATGGCCAAGCATGGTCTCCCACTCTTCCTTTGAAGGCATTCCTTCAGGGTCCAGATACCAGCTGCCTTCCGGCAGATCCTGCGGCATCTTCTCTCCCTGCACCTCCACGGTGCAGCTCAGAGGCAGATCTCTGCTTGATGCTCCTGCCCGGATCCTGTATGTGCCGCCTATCACCTTCCATCCGCCGTCCCAGACCGAGAAGTCCCGGTCTTCCAGCGTGAAGCTGACCGTCTTTGACTCGCCGGGAGTCAGTTCTATCTTGCAGAAAGCCTTAAGTTCTCTGACCGGGCGGTATCCGCGGTCTCCCGCAGGCTCCACATAGAGCTGTACGGTCTCTTTTCCGGTCCTGCCGCCCGTGTTGGTGACGGTAACGCTCACTACCCTGCCGTCCGCTTTCAGGTCGGAATAAGCGAAAGAAGTGTAGCTGAGGCCGTGCCCGAAAGGCCATCTCACGTCTTTGCCGGACGCGTCGTACCAGCGGTAGCCCACATAGACTCCTTCCCTGTATTCCGCGTCTCTCATCGGATAATAACCGGACGTGACGCAGTCGGAATAGCTCAGCGGCCATGTCTCGGCCAGTTTCCCGGAGGGCACCGCGTCCCCGTAGAGCAGCCTCACGACTGCTTCGGCACCGCCCTGCCCGGGAAGTCCCGGATACAGAACGGCTTTTACCTTATCTGCCCAGGGGCACTCCACCGGAGCGCCGCATATCAGCACCACCGCTGTGTCCGGGTTGGCCTCCGCTGCGGTTTCTATCATTTTTACATGACCTTCCGGCATCAGCAGGTCGTCCCTGTCGAAACCTTCCGACTCGTATCTCGTAGGCAGCCCCGCGAAGACTACCACCTGTTCCGCTCCGGAGGATATACGTCTTACCTCCTCAAGCATCGCGTCGTCTGTGGAACCGTCCTCGAGACAGCCCTGCGCGTATGCGCAGCCTTCTATCATGTCCAGCGGCTGAACGGTCCTGACGGCGTTCACATGGCTGGATCCCGACCCCTGGATGCGCATGTCCTTAGCCATCCAGCCTATCACGGCGGTCTTCTTCTCCCTGCTGAACGGCAGCAGTCCGCCGTCATTCTTTAGCAGGACAGTTCCCTCTTCCGCAGCCTTAACAGCGACTGCGTGGTGCGCTTCATAGTCAGCGGTGTACTTATCTCCAAGGACCTCTGCCTCTTCTCTCATCAGCTCAAGAATGCGTCCCGCGCATCTGTCCAGAGCCTCCTCCGGGAGCCTGCCTTCCCTTACGGCGCGGACCACATCCCTGTGCATGTAGTCGCTGCCTCCCGGCATGGTCAGGTCGTTTCCCGCCCGGATGCCTTCCACGCGGTCGTCCATTCCGCCCCAGTCGGTGACGACCATTCCGTCGAAGCCCCATTCGTTCCTGAGCACCTGTCCAAGAAGAAATGCGCTGTTGCTGGCGTGCACTCCGTTGACTTTGGGATAGGACGTCATCAGCGTGCGGGGAGACGCCTCCTTGACGGCGATCTCGAAGGCCCTGAGATATATCTCTCTCATGGTCCTCTCGTCCAGTATGCTGTCCGAGACGAACCTGTCGTATTCCTGCGAGTTGCAGGCGAAATGCTTGACGCAGGCAGCGGTGCCGCCGCTCTGTATGCCTCTCACGATCCCGGCCGCGAGTTTCCCGGCCAGCAGCGGGTCCTCTGAATAGTACTCGAAGTTCCTGCCGCATCTGGGATCCCTCTTTATGTTGAGTCCCGGTCCCAGCACCATGCCGACGTTTTGGTCCCTAGCCTCCTCGCCGATGGCTCTTCCGACCTCCTCCATGAGATCCGGATCCCATGTTGAGGCGTTCGTGACTGCCGCAGGGAAACATGTTGCCGGTCTCGAGTCGTTGATGCCCAGCATATCCGTCTCCTGTACCTGCTCCTGCTTGCGCAGTCCGGACGGTCCGTCGCACATGAACAGCGCCGGTATCCCGTACTTCTCAGCGGATCTCGTCATCCAGCTGTTCTCCCCTATGGTCAGGGCCACCTTCTCGTCCAGCGTCATGCTGCCCAGTATCTCTCTGATCTCCATGGCATTCTCCTTTATGCTTTTTCTCACTTAGCTAATATTACCATAAGGAAAAGGAAGGCGCCGCTGTCTAGGCGCCTTCCCATTCAAAGGAGGTCATCCAGTTGCTGGTGACTTACAGATTCCTGAATACAAGCTGTGCATAGTCGTGGAAAGCAGCTCTCCAGACTCTGTACTCGTGATATCCGGGGTAGATCTTCTGGATGTAGTTGATGCCCTTCTCCTTGCAGAGCTCGCGCTCCTTCTCGAACAGCGGCAGGGATACCTCGTGGTCGCCGATCGCTCCGAAGAACGGGTTGACCTCGCGGTTCCAGGTCTCCGCGTCGTCGAGAGGCTTGATCTGCTCGGCCTGGCTCCTGCCCTCATACATGCCGACAGGATAGGTCCAGCCGGTGAACAGGCCTGCGGAGCCGAATACGTCGTAGTGCTTCATGATCATCTCGCCGGAGAGCAGGGATCCCATGGAGAGTCCGCCGATGGCGCGGGCCTTTTTGTCGGGGATCGCGCGGTAGTGGGACTCGATGAACGGGATGCAGTCGGTGAGCAGCATGTCGTTGTACTTGCTGGTGTCGAGATGCGGGTTGCCGTCGGTGTTGACCTGCATCATGGCGTTGTTCATGACAACGATGAACGGAACTGCCTTGCCCTCTGCGAGGAGGTTGTCCATGATGAAGTTGATCTTTCCGAGGTGTACCCAGACTGTCTCGTTCTCGCCGCCGCCGTCCTGCAGATAGAATACGGGATACTGGGTGTCCAGATCATCCCTGTACTTGGGAGGCGTGTAGACATAGCAGCTCTCCCACTCGCCCGTGACGGTGGAGAAGAAGTATTCCTGGGATACCGTTCCGTGGGGAACGTCCTTGATGAGGAGGTACTCCTGATCCACATCGGGGATCTCGATGTAGTTGATGGCATAGCCCCAGCCGTAGCTGATGGGCGCCAGCGGGTTGACGATCCTTACGCCGTCCACGTAGAAGATCAGCTGTTTCTGGCCGGGCTCATCGTACTGGATGGTGCCGGTCCACATGCCGTCTTCCTGCAGCTCGAGGTTCACGAGGTTTCCGGGATAGCCGGCAGTGACCTCCTTGGCTGTCGGACCGTAGAGGGAGACCCAGACCTTTCCGTCCGGATATACCTTGTAGCCGACGTTGTGGTCGCCGTGCTTGCCGCCGTTGATCATGTTGGGGATCAGCTGACGGTTGAAGCCCAGGGGACGCGCGTCAAATACCTGGTTGTCGAGGAAATACTGAGGAATATTCATTATCTATCCTTTCCGCGGGATCCTGTTTTACCCTTCTGAGTAGGTGATTCCGCACAATAACTATATATAAATAATAATACTTTTTAGTGAAAAAGGAAGCAGTTTCCTGCTTCCCTTCCGTGATTTTTCTCAATTTTGTTACAGAGGCTTTCTCGCGAGATAGAGCCTGTATGTGTCGCGGTATTCCACCCTGTCGCCGAACCTTCGGGCCACGTCCCTCAGTCCCTCGAAAAATTCCGTCTTATAGGGCTCCGGGATCACTATGTGGTCGCTGTGGGTGCCGCAGTATGACACGTATTCGTCCGCCGTGAACACCCTGACTCCGTGGTAGTCCCTGTAAGTGAAGTCCGTAAAGCCATAGTCTGTAGCGTGCCGGTAGTCAAAGGGAGCCTTCATGTCGCGGTACTGCACCGAGTACTTGTAGTAGTACCTGTCATAAAGCTTCTGGATCTCGGCATACATCTCCTCGTTGGCGGACCTGTAGTCGTTCTCCTGCAGCAGCATCATCGCCAGATATCCGCCCGGTTTCAGCAGCTCATAGGTCTTGGAGAAGGCCACCTCCTCCGGTATCCACTGGATCGTCGCCGCGGAATAGATGACGTCGAACTTCATCTGCCCGAAATCATGGGTGATGAAGTCGTCGTTGACTATGTGGAAGTTCGGATACTTTCCGTACTTCTCCTCCATCTTGGCGGCGAGGTGCTCTCCCAGCTCTATGGCGTAATAGTCGCATCCCGTCTCAAGCACCGGATCAGTCGCCTGACCCGTGCCCGGTCCCAGTTCCAGCACCGTCACGCCCGGTCCTATTCCCGCGGTCTCTATGAAGTC
The DNA here is from genome assembly GCA_017548485.1 of Oscillospiraceae bacterium. GTDB lineage: Bacteria > Bacillota > Clostridia > Oscillospirales > Ruminococcaceae > RUG11783. The sequence continues at coordinate 5,255 of JAFYZY010000042.1, forward strand.
CGCGAACAGCTCCGGGCTGTATCTCGGCCTGAACCTGTCGAACAGCTCCAGCACGGTGTCGAACACTCTGCGGTACTCCATCTCAGCTCCTTTTTCTGTACAGTATCAGCTCGGGATCCGCCCCGTTCTCCTTATATCTGCTCACCAGGATGAATGATGCATCGGCTACCGCCCCGTAACAGACACCTTCCTCACCGGATGCGATCTGCGTCGCGAGATATATCTTCTTCCTGTCCAGGAAGCCCACGCTCTCCCCGCTCGGGAGAGGATAAGCGAGATCCACGAAGGCTCCGCTGAGCTCATAGAGAGCCTCCGCCTCAGGGATGCCGTTTCGTTCCAGAAGCGCGTTCAGCTCATCCAGAGTATCCCTTTTGAACTGATCATATTTATCTTTGCCGTATACCTTTATATACTCAGCCGCCACGCAGTCTCCCCCGAAGGGTCTGCCGCAGGTAGCCGCGCATCCGGGACAGCTGTCCTTTGATGCGCATTCGTCGCAGTTGGCGCCGCAAATAGTGCTCATATATATCCTCAGGATCGTTTTCAGAATACGAAGTTGCCGTTCCGGAAGACCGGGACTACCGTGCCGTCCTCTTTTATGCCGTCCACCGACATATCTTCCGTGCCGAACATGAAATCCTCGTGCTGCATGGAGTCATTGGCGCCGTGGGCGGCCAGCTCCTCCTTATTCATGTCGTTTCCGCCCTTCAGGTTCTCGGGATAAGGCCTTCCGAGAGCCAGATGGCAGGCCGCGTTCTCGTCGTACAGCGTGTTAAGGAATAAGACTTTACAGCGTGATACGGGCGAATCGTATGGCACCAGAGCGACCTCTCCGAGGTATGA
>JAFYZY010000043.1 GCA_017548485.1 Oscillospiraceae bacterium
AGTAGCAGGCGGCGTAAGTGACGCCGGCGATGATCCTGTAGGCGGGATCCTTCATCTCGAGGGCTGCGTTGTAGGGCTGCAGCAGATAGTAGAGCACCAGATAGTGCACCGAGAAGAAAGCGGACATGCAGAGCACAGCAGCAGGCAGCAGAATGTATTCATAGGGCCTGTCGGTGCCTCCTGATAACAGCAGCGCCAGCGGGATGCCTGCGGCGATGACCGATGCGGGCAGCAGGTTGACCAGTATGCAGGTCTTGAGCCTCTCGGAGAAGAGCGACAGTATGACGTCGGGTCTTCTGTAGAATCGGTAGGAAAGCAGGCTGTGATCGCAGTTGTAGAACATGATCTGCGTCAGGTTCTGCCCTGTGTTGATGAGATACATGACGTACAGCAGCGGCACGGCGATAGCGCTGAGGCGTTCGTTGGCGAATTCCCTGACGTTGGACAGCATGGCGCAGGACAGCAGCACGCCGGCCATCAGGCAGGCCACGACTATGGAGATGATCTTGGAGCGCTGCCACAGCATCTTCCTGTGCCGGCTGACGAAGACGGCGTTGAGGTATCTGCAGCCTTCCAGTCCCGGGAACTGCTCCTGCTCCAGGACTATCTCGTTCTGGTAGTTGGTCTGCAGTTTCTGCTGCACTGTGTCCGGGAAAAGAGTGCTGTACTGATCAGCTCTCAGGATGTCCCTGTATTCGTCCGCTCTGTAAAGAAAATATGCAGAAACTGCCGCGAGGACTATGGATACCGCCATGACTGCGGCGGAGGCGCCGACGCTGAGCATGATGCCGAACGCGGGAAGCACGTATGCCGCGGCGAGCGACAGAAGCAGCAGCGGCGTCATCAGCGCGGGATCTTTTGCCAGATCCGGGATCCTGCCCTTTTTTCTGAAGTACAGGATCTTGAGCAGCGACACCGAAGTCTTGAGGGTGGAAGGCAGCAGCGACATGAGGATAAGTATCCAGAAAGGCACGTAGATGCCTTCCCTGCTGTAGATGAAGCGCCTCAGGATCAGCAGCACGGTAAGATCCCCGAAGAAGGTCCTTATGTATTCAAGAACCAGTTCGGACAGAGAATAGTCCCGCGCGTCCATCCTCATGAGGAAGACGGCGTAATAAGAATTGAGATCGCTGGTCATCCACCTGCTGTTTATAAAAGCGCCGGTGAGAGACAGGAAGATGAAGACGTGGATGAACGCCCTCTCCGGCTCCCTGGCTCCGCCGTCGGAGAACATGGCCGCGGCGGGAAACACCAGCAAGAAGAAATACAGCAGCTTTATCACGAAGAACTTGACAGCCGACAGCAGCGCGGAGATGACCGGCCCCAGTTTCTTGAGCCAGCCTTTAGCATATGGATCGTCCGGGACGATGTCGCGCAGCACCGGTATCTTTCTGAGCCAGTAGATGAAGCTGTTTATCCCGTAGGCCGATCTCAGTCTTATGTTTTGGATCAGGCTCTCAGGCATCGTTCTCCTCCCTGAGCGCGGCGATTATCTTGGCCTTGTAGTCATCGTCGTCCAGCTGTTCCCTGTCCACGGGAGCCAGGACTCCGTTGTGCAGGATGACTATGTCGTCGCACAGATCCAGAGCCAGCTCCATGATGTGTGTGGACAGCACGGTGATGTGCTCCGCTTTCCTTCTCTTGAAGAGATCCTTCATCTCCTCGGACGCCACCACGTCCAGCGACGTCAGCGGCTCGTCCAGCAGCATGACGGGAGGATTGGCGATGTACTGTATGAGCAGCTGCATCTTGTTCTTCATGCCGTGGGAGTAGTCCTTGAGGAGCCTGTCGCGGCTCTCGGGCTCTATCTGCATGTAATCAAGATATACGTCGGGCTCCTGCGGATAGGGTATCTTTCCCTTGTTTATATCGAGAAAGAACCTGAGGAACTCTCTGGCGGTCAGGAACTCGGGCACCACGGGAGTAGACAGGACGTATCCTATGTCCTCCGCGCTGATGGGTCTTTTGTTCCCGGCGTCGTCCTCCAGCCAGAAGGCGCCGGAGTCTATCCTGAGGTCCTCATTGAGACAGTTGAAAAGAGTGGTCTTCCCCGCTCCGTTGCGGCCGAGAAGCCCGTAGATCCTTCCCTGCTCGAAGGTGTAAGTCGCGCCTTTGAGCACCTCGTTGTCGTCAAAGGCTTTTCTGATATCCGATATGACCAGTTTCATGCTTATCTCCAGATCGCCGGCAGACCATAAAGCCTGCCGGTCGTTTCGTTATCTTATCTCGGGGATCCAGACTCTCATGGCGCCCTTTCCTCTGTTGCCCCAGAGGTAGTACGGTACAGCCTTGAGATCCGCCTCGGTCTCGTCGAAGGGCTCGTCGGAATAAAGTTCATCGGAATCGATGAGCCTGACTCCCTTGACGAGCAGCACCGGGAAATCTCCCAGTCCGCTCAGCTTCTGCCTGCGCATGCGGATGGACGACGATCTCGGGATCCTCAGAGCCTGCAGGTCTTCCCCGTTGTCGGTCTCCTCAAAGCAGTAGACGACGGGGCCTCTCATGAGCGCCACGCAGCCCGCGTCGGCTCTCACTTTGGGATTGGCGTACATCCTGACGGGTTCCATCTCCATCTCGATCTCAACCGTATCGCCGTTGGCCCAGGATCTGTCCAGGTAGGCATAGCCGTCTATGATGTCGTATTCCTCTTCCTCTTTGCCGTTGATCTTTATCGTATAGTCCCAGCACCAGCCCGGGATATGGACCGCAAATCTGAAGTCTTTTCTGGTCTTAAGATCCATGGTGTAGCGCACGTTTCCGTCCCAGGGATATCCCGTCTCGCACTTGAGCGAAACGCCGCCGGCGGTGTCGAAATCGGCTTTTCCGGAGACGAACAGATGGGCATATACGGTGTCGTCTGACTGTCCGTAGACATATTCGCCGAGTGAAGTGAGAAGCCTTGCCACGTTGGGAGGACAGCATGCGCATCTGTACCAGCCGGGTCTCTCTGGATCGACGTGGGCGTATTCGGGCAGCACTCCGGAGACTCCGGGCACTACTTCCAGAGGATTGGTATAGAAGAACCTCTTACCGTCGCTCTGCATTCCGCTGAGGATGCTGTTGTACAGCTCCTTCTCCAGAATGTCGGTGTACTCTCCCTTTACCTCCAGTTCCAGCATCCTTCTGGCGAAGAACGCCACCGAGATGCTGGCGCAGGTCTCGGCGTAGACGATGTCGTTGGGAAGCTCGTAGTCCTCGGAATAGGATTCCCCGTGCACGGTGGACCCCACGCCTCCTGTGATGTACATCCTTCTGCTGACGATATTGTCCCAGAGTCTTCTGCAGGCTTCCGCCAGCTCCTCTTCCCCGGTCTCTGAGGCCATGTCTGCCATTGCGGTGTACATGTATCCGGCGCGGACTGCGTGTCCGACCGCCTTGTCCTGCTCCCTCACGGGCATGTGGGTCTGGGCATACTTGAGGTCATAGGGATCCATCTGGAATATCTTTATGTCTCTGGTCTTTGATTCCTCTATGAACAGATCAGGCTTGGTGCCTCTCTCATTGAGGAAATACAGGGCCGTATCCAGGTACTTCCTGTCTCCGGTCACCCTGTAGAGCCTTATGAGAGCAAGCTCTATCTCCTGATGCCCGGGATATCCTCTGACTTTGTCCTTGCCGAACCGCTCGCAGATGAGATCGGCTGCTCTCTTCATGATGTCGAGAAGCTCCTCCTTTCCGAGAGCCTCTTTCCAGGCTACGGCCGCTTCGATCATGTGACCCATGCAGTAGAGCTCGTGGGCCTCGTGAAGGTCTGCCCACCTGTGGACGGGATCTTTTACGATGAAGTAGGTGTCTATATATCCGTCGGGCTGCTGGGCCTTTCCGATGGTATCTATAACTTTTTCGGCTTTTGCCTGCAGCTCCGGGTCCGGTCTTATCGCAAGCGAGTAAGCGACTGCTTCCAGCCACTTGGCGACGTCGCTGTCCTGGAAGACCATTCCGTAGAATTCTCCCTCTGATTCGCCTGCGGCGATGCGGAAGTTCTCCAGCGCGTGGCTCTTCTCGGCGCCTTCGATCCTGTCATCCATGATCTCGTACTGATACGGGATCACCGTGCTTACCACGAGATCCTGCAGTTTCGACCAGAACGGGTCGTTTATCTTAACGCTGTTTATCCCCAGAAACTTCTGAGCTTTCATGATGCTGTCCTCCTTACGGGAGAAAGGGTGGAAAAGGGATCACATATTCTTCATGACGACCGCCTGGACGGTGTCGGCTGCGTCCTCGCAGGCGTCCATGACGTTCTCTATGCACTGATATACTGATTTCCATCTCACTACGGGATCAAGGCTGTCCTCCCTGTACAGGCGGACCATGCTGTCCATGAATCTGCGGTCTCCCTGTTCCTCATAGTCGTTGACCTTGATGATCAGGTCGTTTATGGTTGAGGACTTCTTGAAGTTCGGGAACTCCGCGATGAGGTCCTTGAGTGCGAGGATACATTTCTGGGCGTTCTCGCAGCTCGGAACGATGTCGTAGCGCAGCTCTCTGACGTTTGTGACATAGATCTGGATCAGGATATCCTCGATGCCGTCCACGATGTCATCCAGGATGTTGCTTATCGCTATGATGTCCTCGCGCTCGATGGGTGTGATGAACGCGTTGCTGACCACTTCCATAAGCTCGTGCTTCTTATGGTCGCCTGCGTTCTCCACCTTGTGCATCTGCTTGAGTCGATCGGGAAGCGTATCCGGATCGAAGTCGTTGAGGGCGTCGAGGAGCTCCTTTACCGCCTCCTCGGCCACGTCCAGACATTCCGCCATGTTGCGGAAATAGAACATGTCTCTCTCTGCTCTTTTATTCACTTTATTGTCCTCCTGAAATGATCAGAATATTCTCAGAAACAGTTTGGCGAAGAGATAGCCCAGAAGTCCGCAGCCCGGGAAGGTGCAGATCCAGGTCATCATCATGTCGGTGACTACGCTGATCTTGATGGCTGAGAGCCTTCTCTCCGCTCCGGCTCCCATGATGGCGGCTGTCTTCATATGGGTGGTGCTGACGGGTATACCCAGCACGGTCGACAGGAACAGCGACAGCGCCGCGGCCATGTCGGAAGCGAAGCCCTGGTATTTCTCCAGCTTCACCATGTCCATTCCGACGGACTTGATGATCTTCTTCCCGCCCACTGCGGTGCCCAGTCCCATCACCACGGAACAGAGCATCATCATCCACACGGGTATCTGCATCGCTCCCGATCCGGTATTTCCGACAGCGAGGTTGAAGGCCAGCAGCAGCACGCCGAGGAACTTCTGTCCGTCCTGGGCGCCGTGCATGAAGGCCATGGCTGCCGCGCCGAAGACCTGC
>JAFYZY010000044.1 GCA_017548485.1 Oscillospiraceae bacterium
GGCCGTCAGGCCCGACATGGTAGCCACGGAAGGGCTGTACAGGTTCACCCGCTGTCCCAACTACTTCGGAGAGATACTGACCTGGACCGGCGTGTTCGTCGGCGGCCTCAGCGCTCTGCACGGAGCGTGGGAATGGATCGTGGCCTGTATAAGCTATGCGGCCATTGTGTTCATCATGGTGAACGGCGCCCAGCGCCTCGAGAAGCGCCAGGACGAGAGATACGGAGCGAAAGATGAGTACAAAGCGTACATCGCCAAGACCCCGATACTGGTTCCCTTCATTCCCCTCTATTCGCTGGTCAGGAAGAATTAACTCCTGTGACAAAAAGAACCGCGCGGCGCGCGGTTCTTTTATTATGCTCTGATTACATATAGCTGATATCCAGATCCACGTCTCCTTCCACTCCCGGAACGCTGCCGGACCCGGAATACTGCCACATGCTGTACATTGACTGGTATTCCGGATGCTGTTCACTCGTGTAGTGCGCGATCCATATTCTCGTTCCGGAATTCAGCTGTGACACGTTGATCTTGTAGTTAAGATAATAGCTGTTCGCGTACAGACCCGCTCTGTATCCTCCGGAGCGGATGGTGTCGCAGAATGCGTTGATGATCGTCGTTCTCTCCGAGTTGGTAAGATCGTTGGTCCTTGCGGACGCCGATTCCGCGTCCTCCATATCGATGAATATCGGATAGTTCAGGCTTCTGCCGTTGATCATGTTGAGGCAGAGGGACGCCTCCTCGACCGCTTCCAGTTCGGATATGGCCTGCGTGTAGAAATACAGTCCCACCTTAAGGCCGGCCGCCTTGGCTCCGGCGAGATATGTCTCGAACATGTCGTCGTAATAGAGCTTGCCTGCGGAATAGCCTCTGAATCCGACTCTGATGATGACGAAGTCGATGCCTGATGCCTTGACCTGAGACCAGTCTATGTAATTGTTCCACGTCGATACGTCGATCCCCTGCGTACTGCTCCTGATTCCCTCGTCGTTGAACCAGTAGGTCTCTCCCTTGATGATCTGAGATCCCGTCACGGGGTTTCCGTCGATATCGTAATAATATGTGTTTCCGTCTATCTCCTGCCAGCCGTGATACACCCAGATCTCCTCTTCCGTGACCGTGACCAGCGCGGTGACAGAGGAGAATTTGTACACGGGCGTCTCGCCGTCTCCTCCGCACACGGGTTTGCCGCAGCTGTCCACTACCTCTCCGAGGCAGGACACCCATTCTCCGACAGGGCCCTGAGGCGTCTCTTCCGGCACTTCCTCTGCAGGCTCTTCCTCCGTGTTCTCTGTGCTTTCGGTCTCCCCGGTGCTCTCAGTCTCTTCCGCGCTCTCTTCGTTTGCAGTTTCGGTGATCACGTATCTCTCCGCGGCAGCGAGCGTTCCGTCCTCGGAGACTCTCGCACGGATATCGGACACTGTGTCGGCTCCGTCGTTGAGTATGAGATATCTGTTCCCGTTCTCATCCGGATCGGTCAGGACCGGGACGGATGCGTACAGCTGATTTCCGCTGCCGTCGGTGACCGGCGTCTCGACTGTATCGGTCCTGAGAAGCTCCTTTGAGGATTCGACCCAGACTACGGTGTCTCCCGGCGCAGGCGTAGGTGCGGGTGCCGGATCCGGTCTTGTAGGCTGCTGATACTGAACGTCTTCTCCGGACACGTCTTCCGTGTTGGGGTTTACGATCTGTTCTCTGACGTCGATGACAACATGCCTCACCGGCGGATCCACCTTGACTTCGATATCCTCTTTCACAAGGTATCCCTGACAGGGCAGGAACGAGATCTGATAAAGCCCGGTGCTGACATCGCCGATCACTATCTTTCCGTCGCAGTCATCGTCGAGATACTTTTTGAGTTCTCCGTCCTCATCCGTCACAGCGATGCCGAACGGCATTCCGACAGACAGCTCATCGTTCTCATCAAGGAAAGACACGGTTATCTCTTCCGAGGTCGATTTCGCCTCCATGTGCAGTTCTATATACACAGGCTCTTCATAGGCAAGTCTGATCAGGTTCGGCAGCGAGATATAGTTCTTGACTTCATCCCCTCCCGTCCTCCTGATCCTCTCGGCTTCTTCCATCGCGGAAGCCGAAGAACTGAAGAGAAGCGCAGTAAAGATAAGGGAACCCATGACGAGCGCGCCGACGAATGTCGACACGGCCTTCCTGGTCCCTTTTGCCTCAAAAAAGGATCTCACTGCATTCACAGCTTTTTGAAACGCTTCTCTCAAATCCGTTCTTCCTGAAACCGGTGATATATGTTCCTTTGTCTCGTATTGTAATATGAGACGGCCGGTCTATTCTTATTATAATTGTAAATTAATGTTTCCCGGGTCCTGCGGCGTCCGGTACTGTCCGGTACACAAGTACAAAAGATTATACTATAATCAGTTAAAGTCTGCAAAACATGCGGCCAGCCGGAAGATGAAGCTTTCCGCTGTTCTGCAGGATATCTCTGTATGAGGAGGCCTGTCATGCGTTCAGCAATCGTCACCGGAGGCAGCGGAGAGATCGGTTCCGCGATCTGCAGAAAACTCTGTGAAAGGGGTTATTCTGTCGCTGTCTGCTACAACACAGACAGAAACAGCGCAGAAGAACTGGTCCGCAGCCTCGTCTCGGAGGGCTATTCTGCCGAAGCGGTCCCCTGCGATGTCAGAGACGAAGGCCAGATAGTATCGGCTGTCGGAAAAGCCGCGTCGATGGGAGAGCTCTCCGTCGCCGTGAACTGCGCCGGCATCGCGCTGTTCTCCCAGATCCAGGACACGTCCCGTGAGGCGCTGCAGGAGATCTTCTCGGTAAACAGCATCGGGGCCTATCTTGTATGCCGGGAAGCTGCGAAACACATGATCCCCCTTCATTCCGGAAGGATCGTCAGCATCTCCTCCATGTGGGGAGTGAGCGGCGGCTCCTGTGAGTCCGCGTACTCCGCGTCGAAATCCGCTCTGACAGGCATGACTAAGGCTCTGGCCAAAGAGCTCGGGCCTTCCGGCATTACCGTGAACTGCGTCGCTCCCGGACTGATCGATACAAAGATGAATTCCCGCCTGAGTTCCTCTGATATCGCAGCACTCATAGAGGAGACTCCGGCCGGACGCATCGGTACTCCGGAAGACGTGGCGGACGCTGTGATGTTCTTCTGCGATTCCCCGTTCATCACCGGTCAGGTGCTCTGCGTGGACGGCGGTTTCACCCTCTGATCTCACTTTATAGATTACAGTTCCGTAACGGTAACATTTATCTGCAACAGCCGGTATCTTTTTCTCCACCTTATTGTTGACTGACGGATCAGTCAGCCGATTGAAGATCAGCATTCCGATGATCGTTCGACGAAAGGGTAAAAGAAATGAAAAAGATACTGGCACTTATTATGCTCGCCGTCCTCTGCGTCTCCCTCGTCTCCTGCGGAAGAAGGAAGGAAGCATCGGATGAATACGGCGGATACTACTACGATCCGGCCGGCAGCGATTACGATCTTCCTGCCGAAAGCGGATTCTACAACTCATACAACGAGTCAAAGAGCGACAGCGCGGAGTATCATACCGGGAACACCGGCACTCCTCTGTCGACCGGTCTCAAGCTCACATATTCCGCGAACATAGACATCGAGACGCTGGAATATGACAAGAGCCTTCAGGCGATACTCGATTCCATCCAGAAAGCCGGAGGATTCGTCAGCTACCGCAACGAGGGAGGCGGGTACACCTCCGATTACGGCTCCTACATCCGCAAATGGGTCAGAATGGAATGCCGCGTCCCCTCTGGCAGCTACCAGGCCTTCCTCGACGGATCTGCCGAATTCGGCAATGTCACCGGACTCACCAGCTCCATGGAGGACATCACCTCCCAGTATGTTGACACAGAGGCCAGACTGAGCTCCCTCAACGCGCAGCGCGAGAGGCTCACCGAGATGATGAAGAAAGCCGAGACCGTCTCGGATCTCATCCAGATCGAGGCTCAGCTCTCTGAGACCATATACCAGATAGAGAGCTACACGGCCCGCAAGAATACCTTCGACAACCTCGTCGCCTATTCCACCGTGACCATCTCTCTGGAAGAAGTATCCGTTGTCACTCACCAGGCTGAGACCTTCTGGGACCGCCTGCTCGCCACCATCGGCGACAGCCTGAGAGATTTCGCAGATTTCCTTGAGAACCTGCTTCTCTCGGCGATCTACCTGCTCCCCTTCGCGGTCGTGCTTGCGGTGCTCACCGTCATCGCCGTAAAGATCATAAAGAAGAAAAAGACAAAGAAAGCGGCTCAGGCAGCTGTAGTTTCCGATGTCACTCTTCCCAAAAAGGTCGACTGATCTTATTATTTACATAATGATCGGGCTGCCGTTTGTCCGGCAGCCCGATATCTTTTTGAGATCATAATGAGGTAACCATGCTGAGCGATACGATCGTTGAAAAACTCTTCTCCCTGCAGGATGCCGGATACCGCGACTTTCAGTCGAAACTGTTTCCCAATGTGCCGTACGAATGCTTCATAGGCGTCAGGACTCCCGATATCAAAGCCCTTGCCACACAGCTTGCAAAGGAACCGGATATATCTTCCTTTCTGGACAAACTTCCCCACAAATACTTTGATGAAAATCAGCTGCATGTATTCATCATCTCCGGGATCAAGGATTACGAAGAATGCATGCGCCGGACAGAACAGTTCCTGCCATTTATCGACAACTGGGCGACCTGCGACCAGTTCTCACCTGCCGTATTCGGGAAACACAAAGCAGAACTTCTACCTCACATAGAAGTCTGGCTCGATTCCTCTCACACTTATACCATACGCTTCGGGATAGTCAATCTCATGCGCTATTATCTTGACGGTTCCTTTGACCCTTCACATCTGGAGAAGGTTCGATTGATCGCCAACGGAAACAGCGAGTATTATGTCAGGATGGCAGCCGCATGGTATTATGCCACCGCTCTTGCGAAGCAGTATGAACCGACCCTTTCATTCCTGATGACTGCGGATCTGGACAGCTGGATTAAAAACAAGTCTGTTCAGAAAGCAATCGAGAGCCGGAGGTTGACCTTTGAGCAGAAAGAGACCATCAGAGCTCTGAAGGCCGCGAACAGTAACTGACCTCAATAAATAACACAAGAAAATCGCCTAAACATGGGAAACAGTTCAAAACCTTTATTTAGGCGATTATATGAAACCCTCTATTCCTCGCACCACACGTCAAACGTGTAAGTTTGACTGCAGCCACGTTCCGTTGACTATTTCTTCTTCTTTTTGCTGAACGCGTCTTCCATTTCCGGAATCGTCAGATGTTCTCCCAGGCGGCCTTCTTCATACTGTTGCGCCATGTACTCCGCAATCCGGCTTCCTTCAGATTCCGCCTCGCGACGGACACCCTTGCCTTTGGCTAACGCTTCCCACTGCCGGGCGCACTTACAAAAAACCTCTGAAATCGCTGATCTCAGAGGTTTTTTGGTCCGAGTGACAGGATTCGAACCTGCGGCCTGATGGTCCCAAACCACCCGCGCTACCAGCTGCGCTACACCCGGATAATCATTTTTCGTTTATGTCATTGTGGTCAAACTTATAGCTAAAAGCCCATGTTCGAACTATTTGTGGGGGAGAGGAAATGCCAAAGCCACAGTAACTGCAATGGGTTACGGAGTCGTGGTCTTTTTCGGATAGGCGATGGGTACTACACGCTCCCCAAATTAGCACACTACCAACAGCGCTACGCCCCACCGGGTCTTCTGTCGGAAGGCTGCAATATTATATCAGATGTGCACACGCACTGCAATCCAGCCAGACCTTCTTCACCCTTCCTCTTTCAGTCGGGCTTCCTTCAGGAGCACATCCAGTGCATGATCATAGGCTTTCAGGGATTCCATGTACCACAGTTCCCTGCACTCCGGAAGTTTCTCGCCCGCGAGTTTCTCTGCGATCTCATCCAGAAGGAACGGATTGCGGCAGATGAGCGGTCCCGTGATCTCGCTTGCGAACACGCTGTCTCCGGCCCTGAAACCTTCTCCGGATCCCTTCTGGAATCTGCCTGATGAATCCCACAGCACCGTGAACAACGCTTCCTGCCCGGATCCGCGCAGGAAATCGACGGAACTGTTGACCGCCCCGATGACTTTTCTGCCGCTGTATGAACAGATCAGCTCTCCGTAGCGGCGCTTCGGCGTTATCACCGCTTCCGCATCGAACAGACCCAGCCCTTCGTATGTCTTTCCGTCTCTTGTGTCCGTGACTGTTCTGCAGAAGAGCGCCATCGAGCTTCCGCTCGCTTCCAGGAGGCCTCCACGTTCCACGAAGGCCTTAAGCTGTTCCGAGTACAGTCTGATATGACTCAGGACCGCGAGGATCCTGTCTTCGGTCCCCGCGCCGAAATAGACCATGTCGGCGGCTTCCAGGTCGGAATATCTTCCGAAACCAAGTTCGGTCACTCTGACGTTCCGCCCTGCGTCCGTCAGTCTTCTTTCCAGGAGCTTTGCTGCGGAGTATTCTCCGTAGAGATCCAGAAAATCGGGATATGCTGTCACGATATTGATCATTTCGCAGCCTCCCTGCCGTATTTCTTCAGCCGGTCGAGGAACTTGTACTGATCGGTAAAGCATGTCATCACGTATATGGTCCCTTCCGATCTTTCCGCCACGGCTGTCATCATCCTGTCCAGATCAGGCTCTATGATCAGTTTCTCTTCCTGCACTCCGCCCACCAGCATCCTTGCCGCGGCGTCGTGGGCGAATCCTCCGGAGAGTATCACCTTTTTGACTTTAGGGTCAGAGAATCTGTTGAAATCGACGTCCCATAGCCAGGACATGTCGTTGGCCACATATTTGCGGGACAGTCTGTCCACTATGAATACGACCGTCACTTCTTCCGAAGGATCTCTGAGGGCAGTGGAGATGGCTCCGTTGTAAGCCATGGAATTCTCATGCTTGCAGAGCATGAATCTTCCGGGATGGCCGTTCAGGTCGAACTCCACGACTCTGCCGTTGTCCAGCTCGATGCCGTCGATCAGTTCTGCCGCTTTCTGCGGATCTATCCCGATAGCTTCCACCGCTGCGGTATAAGCAGCGATTATGTTCTGCGCGAACGCCTCGTTCAGGATCTGCGGAGCGACTTCCCATTTCCCGTCTATGATCAGTTTCCCGTCCTCTGTTCCCGTGACCTCGTGATCTGCTTTAGGAGAAGCGTAGCCGCATTTGCCGCAGGAGAATGCTCCCACGTGCCCGGATATCCTGTAGCTGTACTCCATCTTTCCGCCGCATATGGGGCAGTAGGCGCCGTCGTCATAGGCATGAATAATGCCGGGCTCTTCCATGAGTTCCGGCGCGGACACACCGTAATAGGATGTCCCCTTCCTTCCGTTTCCGAAAGCGCAGGACAGCGGCTCGTTCGCGTTCAGTATCAGCCTGGTGCTGTCGGGGATGCCTTTTCTGAGCTCGCCTCTGACGAACTCCCTGTGTCCGTTCCTGGTCAGCTGATCCCTGAACAGATTCGTTATCACCATATGGGAAGGAACGACTTCTTTGAATGTATACTGGCAGAACCTCTCGTCGCTCTCCAGTATCACTACGTCCGCGTCCACCTTCCTCGTTCTGGGATCGGCGCTGCTCAGAAGAAGAGTGGTTATCCCTTCGATCTGGTTGCTCCCCTCGCGGTTGCACACCACCCTGAGACCGGCTTTTTCGGCGATCTCACAGATCATCGCGACCGTCGAGGTCTTCCCGTTGGATCCCGTAACTGCTATGACCTTTTCGGGCAGTTTCAGCGTCTTCAGACTTCCCGGCCAGATCTTTCTGCAGATCATTCCGGGCAGACTGCTCCCTCTGCCTATCTTTGCTCCGATCGCTCTGAGCAGTTTGCACGTCAAAATATCAAGCATTGATCCCTCGCGCCGGGCATTCCCCGGCAAATCTTATTTTAGGACTCTCTTCGTGGCGATGAGCGGCACTCCGGTACCGACGAGATCCTCCACGATGATATCACCGACCTCGACCGGCGCCTTGACTCTTATGTTCTTAATTGCCTTCATCGCCGCTGACATGCTCTTCTTCGGGATGGGATCCTTCGTCCGCACCGGCAGCATGCTCTCTGTCTCGGATTCTATCACAGCCGTAGTCGTCAGGACCCTCACGGGATTCGTGATCTCAGCTCTTGCAAAATCCTCCCCTTTCGGGCAGTTGTTTCCGGTGACCTCCAGCGTCTCTTCGTTGATGGTAAGCTGGCATCCTCTCGGGCACTCAAGACAGGTCATCTCTCTCATTGCGCTATCTCCTCCAGGCTCACGTTCAATGTGTCGGAACCGCTGTTTACAGGCAGCAGCACCGAGGGAAGTCCCACCGTTATCATTTCGCCGGGAGCGAGATTCTCTTTGTGATACCGCGCGATCTCTTTCTCCGCAGACGCAACGACTATGTCTCCCTTTTTGACTTTTCTGTTGACCCTCAGATAGACGTTGATCAGCTTCATACCGCTGTCTTTCCTGATCTTCTGAGGCACCGTATAGGTGACTCCTCCGGAGGTCGTGACCGAGAAGCTGTCCCTGGGTCTCTCTCCGTTGGCGATATACTCAGCCGCAGCTTCTCCTGCGAATTTGGCTTCCTCCGAGACATAGTCCACCAGATCGTGGACGTGCAGGACGTTTCCGCAGGCGAATATTCCCTCTGTTTCCGTCTCCCTGTTCTCGAACACGTATGCACCTCTGGTCCTCGGATCCAGATCTATCCCTGCCTTCTTGGTCAGTTCGTTTTCCGGAAGCAGTCCCACGGACAGCAGCAGCGTGTCGCAGTCGAAGTACTGTTCGGTCCCCGGTATGGGAGCCATCTTATCATCGACCTTCTGTACGGTGACGCCGGTGACTCTCCTGTCTCCCCTGATCTCCGTGACCGTATGGGACAGCAGCAGCGGTATACCGAAATCTTCCAGACATCTGGCGATGTTTGCGCGCAGTCCGCTGCTCACGGGCATGATCTCCACACACGCGAGGACCTTTGCGCCTTCAAGGGTAAGCCTTCTGGCCATGATGAGTCCGATATCTCCGGACCCGAGGATGACCACTCTTTTGCCTACCATGAAACCGTCGATGTTCATATACCGCTGGGCAGTGCCCGCGGAGAAAACGCCGGCAGGTCTTGATCCCGGGATCGATATCGCTCCCCTGGTCCTCTCCCTGCACCCCATAGCCAGAATGACTGCCTTTGCGCTGTAGGTGACGTATCCGTCTGTCGGGTTGACTGCGTAGACATTTCTGTCGGGATCCACGTCAAGGACCATGGTGTCGGTCTTGACTTCGATCCCCGTATTCTCAACAAGTTCTTCAAAGCGGGCTGCATATTCCGGTCCGGACAGCGCCTCTCCGAACGTCTTGACGCCGAATCCGTTATGAATGCACTGATTCAGTATTCCGCCCAGTTCTCTGTCCCTTTCGAGGATAAGGATCTTCCTGACGCCCTTTTCCCACGCCGCATGGGCTGCGGCAAGTCCCGCGGGACCTCCTCCGATCACGATCAGATCGTACATGCTCATACCTCCTTCAGTCTGGAATACAGAATATTGCTGCCTTCCTTCTCTTCCAGCACCTCGGTCTCGTCTATCCCGAGCTCTCTGGCAATGATCCTGCATACTCTCGGTGAGCAGAACCCTCCCTGGCAGCGTCCCATTCCGGCGTTGCACCTGCGTTTGACACCGTTGACGCTTCTCGCCGGTATGACCGAGTGCAGCGCAGCGACTATCTCGCCTTCCGTCACGGTCTCGCACCTGCATATGACTCTGCCGTAGGCGGGATCCTTCTTTATCAGTTCATTCTTTTCCTCGTCGCTCAGTTCCTTGAACCTCACGACCTCACGCGTGTCATCGAACGACTCCTTTTCCGTCATGGAGAGGCCCATCTGCCTGAGGAGCTCTCCGGCATATTTCCCTATGGCGGCCGCCGCTGTGAGTCCCGGGGACTTGATCCCCGCAAGATTCAGGAAGCCTTTTGCGCTTTTGCTCTCTCCTATGATGAACTCGTCGAATTCAGTATTTGCCCTTATTCCGGCGAAATTCCTTATATTCTCCCTGAACTGGATGGAAGGAACTGATCTCAGCGCTGTCCTCTGGACATAGGCCAGTCCGTCTCTCGTGGTGGAGGTGTCGCCTCTGTTCGTCTCAACCGCGTTGGGACCTACTATGAGGTTGCCGTGCACTGTCTTGGAGACCAGGACCCCCTTGCCGAGCTCATTGGGGCACTGGAATATGACCCGGGACACTCTGCCGCCTTCGCTCTTGTCAAGCAGGAAATACTCGCCCGCCGTAGGCTTTACCGAGAACTCCCTCTCGCCCACCAGTTCACTTATTATGTCGGAATTGACGCCTGCGGCATTTATCACATACCGGGTCTCGAACTTTTCGCCTTTGGAAGAACGAATCGTGAAGTGTTCTCCTTTTTCGATGGCTGTGACCTTCGTGTTGAGGAACAGCTCCGCGCCGTTCTTAACGGCGACTTCAGCCATCGCGAGGGTGTAATCCCAGGGATTGATTATTCCTGCCGACTCCGCCAGCAGGGCGGCCCTTACCTCCTCCGACAGGTTCGGTTCAAGCTGTCTGGCTTCCTCTCCGGTTATGATCCTCATGTCCGGGACTCCGTTCTCCACTCCGCGCCTGTAGAGTTCTTCTATGTGCTTTTCGTCGTTCTCGTCGAAAGCGACGACCAGCGAGCCGCATCTCTCAACAGGGACATGCAGCTTTTCTGCGATCCGGAAGGCCATCTCGTTTCCTTCCACGTTCAGTCTGGCCATAAGCGTTCCCGGCGCGGGATCGTATCCCGCATGCAGGATGGCGCTGTTGGCCTTTGACGAGCCTGTCGCGACGTCGTTCTCCGCTTCCAGGATAGCGATCCTGAGATCGTATCTTGCAAGCTCATACGCCGCCGCGGCTCCGGTTACACCGCACCCTATGATGACAACATCATACATCGTCTGTTATTCCTCCGGTCGGATTGTTGTTTGATTGTCTGAGATACCGTCCTATACTATAATACCTGTGAGTTGCTTCCGCTGTGCGGAAGCCTCCCCCGAAGCCGCCCGAATGCGGTGGCTTCTTTATATAGCAGAGCCGTATCTCCGGCTCTGCATTTTTATGTCGGACGGTTTGTCTTTTCTCTGTTAATTCTACTATCTATCAGGGTCATTGTGAAGCGTGAACGGCTGTGCGCTTTATGCTCAAAACCGAAAAGAGAGACGGTCAGATGACCGTCTCTCCGTGTCGTTTCCGTCAGGATATCAAAGCTTTGAGAAAACCGTTGCCAGCAGCAGCAGGACAGAACTTGCCACGGCAAGCCAGTAACCGGCAGCCAGCGGTACGATGGCCGTGAACTTTGCTGCAACTGCAAGTATGATCAGCGCCAGAGCTATGAACCATGTCGTCTTCTTGGGAGCATTCGGTTTCATTTTGTCTTCCCTTTCATTGTATCTTCACTCAGTCTGAAGTCAGTTTCCTTCAGACTGTCTTCCTGATGATTAAATAGTACAGATATTGTACCTTGATGTCAAAACAGCCGGTCATCAGACCGGCTGTTCTGCTGGCGCCTCAAGTAGGGCTCGAACCTACAACCCTCCGGTTAACAGCCGGATGCTCTGCCATTGAGCTATTGAGGCTTAAAAATGTGAGAGCCAGCACCTACCTATCTTCCCAGGTCGTCTCCAACCAAGTATTTTCGGCA
>JAFYZY010000045.1 GCA_017548485.1 Oscillospiraceae bacterium
CCGTAAACATACCCTCGACTACCATGCCGATTTCCTGCCGGGCTTCTTCAGGGTCCATGCCCTGACCTATTAAGCGTCCGCAGCGGAAGTTCCTGGAGTGGACGCTCATGCATGTCACGATCATGTCGCCTATGCCGGCAAGTCCGAAGAACGTCGAAGGTCTTGCTCCCATCACGACTCCGAGCTCTGTCGACTCAGCGCAGCCGATCGTCAGCAGCGCGGCCAGAGTGTTGTCGCCGTAGCCGGCTCCGTTGGCGATGCCCGAGCCGACAGCCAGCACGTTCTTGAGCGAAGCGGCGAGTTCCATGCCCATCATGTCGTCGTTGAGATATACTCTGAATTTGTTTGTCGTAAATAGGTTTGCCATCGCCATGGCGGATTCTTCCTTGCGGGACGACATCGCCACACAGGTCGGGACTCCGATACCTACTTCTTCGGCATGTGAAGGGCCGCTGATGCAGACGTATCTGTCGAGGTCGAAGTATTCACCTATGACTTCCGACATCCTCTTGTGGGTCTTCTGCTCAAGACCCTTGGAGATGCAGGTGATGACGGCGTCCTCGCGGATGAAAGGGACCGCCGCCTTGATGGCGCTCCTTACGTGCTGCGCAGGAAGAGCAAAAATGACGAAGTCGGCATCTTTCAGAGCTTCTTCATTCGTCTTGCAGAAGTGATAGTCACCCTCGAGCTTTACGCCCGGCAGGTAATCCTTGTTCTCCATGTCCGCTTCCATGCGGGCCAGATGCGCTTGGTCGATGTCGTACATGTTGACCCTGCAGCCTTTGCCTGCAAGAACGGTCGACAGAGCGGTACCGAAGCTTCCTCCGCCTATAAATGCAACTGTTGTCTTCATAAGAGTTGTTTCCTTCCTTGTTATATGTGCATGTGGATCAGTATCGCTTGATTTGCCTGCCTGCCTGTGCAGACAACCATATAATTATACTGTTTTTGGCCCGCAAATAAAACCACTCCGGGTTTATTATGTGATGCGCAGGATGCCTCTCATATGGTATACTGATAGCCGTATAACGGGCGGGCGGGACCGTGCCTGCAAAAAGGAGACAGAAATGGCATCTAATAAAAACAAGAGAGAGATAAGATTCGTTCTCACCGACGAGGACTACAGCTCATTCGGACGCTACCGCATATTGTACACTGCGGGCGGACGCAAGCTTGTCAACAGGCAGAGGGTCACATACCTGATCTGCGGCATATGCATAGCGGCGCTGTTCACGGTATTCCACGTGGATCGCAACTTCACGATACTCGCTTACATCATTGCCGCTGTAGTGGGTATCGGCGGTACCGTCTTCGCGGAGAGGATGGTGCTCAAGCAGCAGTCCGATGCCATCAAAAAGTCACAGGACAGCATAGAGAGGGTCCATCCGGATGAAAACGTGATCACACTGGGCGATGACTTCCTGGTCACAGACGCCGGAGAGGATCATCAGGAGTTCGATTATAAGGACATCAAGCTGATCGACCTTACGGATGACGCCATCTATGTCTGGATGAGCGACACCATGATAATGCCTATCCCTCGCCACGCGTTCAGGAGCATGGACGAGATGAAGGCGTCGTATACTTTCATACGTGAAAAGGTCAAGGAGAAGGGCGGACACGTCGACGACGAGGAATAATGCACTTTGTGAAAAACAACAAAAACCAGGGTGTTTTTAGTTGACATTACACATAATCACTGCTATAGTAGCAATTGACTTATTCTATGAAAGGAGCACATCCACATGTCGAAAAGAATGATGATGGAAATGGGAATGATGGGCATGTGCATGTGCAGAGCCGAATGATAGCATAGGATAAGGTCGTAACGAATCCATAACTGTGTATTATTCTCATGTATATGAGATGCAGGGGGCAGGTCGTTAGACCTGCCCCCTTGTTTATGGCCTGCATATGTTGTAAAATGGCGCAGTCTGCTGCTTTAAGCAGAAACCAAGCTATCTGAAAAGATCCAGAAAGGAACGAAATGGCAGAACACATCATCAGCCTGCAGGGAGTGACCAAGGAGTTCGATACCAAGGGCGGCAAGGTAGTCGCTCTGAAGGACATCAACCTGGACATAGAAAAAGGCGATTCCTACGGTATCATCGGTCTGTCCGGTGCAGGCAAATCGACGCTCGTGAGGACGATCAACCTTCTCGAGCAGCCGACAGAGGGCAAGGTCCTGTTCAACGGACAGTCGCTTACCGGACTCGGCACAAAGGACCTCAATCTCCACAGACGCAAGATCTCAATGATCTTCCAGCAGTTCAATCTGCTGATGCAGAGAGACGCACTCGGAAACATACTCTTCCCGCTGGAGATAGCGGGGGTGCCGAGGCAGGAAGCCCTTGAAAAAGCAAAGGAGCTTCTCAAGGTGGTGGATCTGGAAGACAGAGCTCACTCATATCCGTCTCAGCTTTCCGGAGGTCAGAAGCAGAGGATAGCGATCGCAAGAGCGCTCGCGTCCGATCCGGAAGTCATCCTCTGTGACGAGGCGACTTCGGCGCTCGACCCGAAGACCACAAGATCGATCCTGAGCCTGCTCAGGAAGATCAACGAAGAACGCGGCATCACGCTGGTGGTCATCACTCACGAGATGGAAGTAATCAAGCAGCTCTGCAACAAGGTGGCGGTGATCGAGAACGGCGAGATAGTCGAAAGAGGAGAGGTAAAGGAGATATTCACAAGGCCTAAGACGAAGGCTGCCAAGAAACTCTTCTTCCCGGACGGCGACTATCTGACGCCCTGGATTCCCTGGGAAATACCACCGCCGCCACCGGCAAGGGCTTCGCCATCGGCTCCGCCGCTCTGACCGCCCTGGCCCTGATCGCCAACTTCGCCGAGAAGATGGACGCCAACGGCGCCGAGTATTCTCTCTCCCTCATGGATCCCTGCGTGCTGGTGGGCATCTTCATCGGCGCCATGCTGCCCTTCCTCTTCTCCGCCATGACCATGAGCGCCGTGGGCCGCGCCGCCCAGAGCGTCGTCGTGGAGGTCCGCCGCCAGTTCAAGGAGATCGCGGGTCTGCTGGAAGGCAAGCCCGGTGTGGAAGCCGACTATGCCACGTGCGTTGACCTCTGCTCCAAGTCCTCCCGGAAGGAAATGGTCCTTCCCGCCATCGTGGGCATCGCCTCCCCCATCATCGTGGGCGTCATCCTCGGCGGCTTCGGCGTCATCGGCCTGCTCTGCGGTGCGACTGCCTCC
>JAFYZY010000046.1 GCA_017548485.1 Oscillospiraceae bacterium
GAGAGATACTGGATCCCTGGTATTCCTTCGGGCTGGATCCCCTGCTGAAAGGACTTCAGTTCAAGCTCTGCGGGATCCTCAACGGCATCGATTTCGATACCTGGAATCCCGAGACTGATCCCGCGATCGCGGCGAACTACTCCGCAGATGACCAGGAAGGCAAGCTCACCTGCAAGAAGGATGTCCTCAGCGAGTTCGGACTAGATGACGACGGCAGACCTCTGGCGGTCATGATAGCGAGACTGACCGAGCAGAAGGGTGTCGACCTGCTGGCTCCGATCATGGACGAAGTCATTAAGAACGGCATCCAGGTGGCCATACTCGGCACCGGCGACAGCAGATACGAGCAGATCTTCAGCGAGATGTCTTCCCGCTATCCGGGGAGCTGCTCCGCGAAGATCGCTTATAACACGGCGCTGTCAAAGAGGATGTATGCGGGAGCCGACATGTTCCTTATGCCCTCAAAGACCGAACCCTGCGGCCTGGCCCAGATGCAGGCGATGCGCTACGGCACGGTACCGATCGTCAGGAAGACCGGCGGTCTGTCCGACAGTGTCAGGGACTGCGGCGACGGAGAAGGATGGGGCTTCACGTTCCAGAACTACGAACCGTGGGATCTGTACAGCGCTATGATACGCGCAAAGGATCTGTACTATGACTGGGACGCCTGGAAAGAGGTAAGGACAAGGGCGATGAGATGCGACACGAGCTGGAGCAGATCCGCCGAGAGCTACAAGTTCCTCTACATGGAGATGAAGGACATGGTTTGACCTGTGTCAGGCAATCTAGTACAATAAGAATTCCCCGGACATTCGAGGTCCGGGGAACTTTTTGACAGAGGATTTCATATGGATCTTTCCTTCTACATACAGAACATCCTGCTGGGTTTCGGTCTCGCAATGGATTCCTTCTCGGTCTCTATCGCCGACACGCTGGCAGAACCTGACATGTCAAAGAAAAAAGGCCTGCTCATCGCGGGCACTTTCGGTTTCTGCCAGGCGGCCTTCCCTCTTATCGGATGGTTTTTGGTACACACGCTGCTGAGCGTTTTTATGTTCCTGGAGAAGCTTATCCCGTGGGCGGCTCTGCTCATGCTGAGCTGGATAGGCGGAAACATGATCAAGGAAGGACTGTCAGGCGATGAATCCGCCGAGGTCATCGACCACCCCGTTACCGGGTCTCAGCTGGCATTTCAGGGCGTAGCTACCGCCATCGACGCTCTTTCGGTTGGACTGACGATAGCGGACTACCATTTCGGAAAGGCGCTTCTGGTCGCATTCATAGCAGGTGTGGTGACTTTCCTAGTCTGCATAGCAGGTCTCAAGATAGGCAAAAAACTGGGCGAGAAGATCGGAAGCAGGGCGTCCGTACTGGGAGGCTGCATCCTCATCTTCATAGGACTCAAGGTAGTTTTCGATTACTACATGAAATAAGCTCATACAGCAAAAGAGCTGCATCGGATCTATCCGGTGCAGCTTTTACATTACTCTTCTTTTTGCTTCTGATTCCTTCTGTAACTCAGATAGCTGTCAAGGATTATCCTGGCGGCTTCGGAATCGATCAGACCGCGTTTCTTCTTTCCCGAGACGTCGGCCGCAAGCAGATTCCTGTAGGCCTGCACCGTGGTGCTCCTCTCGTCCCAGAGGACGACCTCCACATCCTTGCCTTCCAGTTCCCGTTCCAGTGCGGCGGCGAACTTCCTGCACTTGGCGGCTCTGGGTCCTTCCGTTCCGTCCATATTGACCGGGAGTCCGACCACTATCATCCCCGCTCCGCGCTCCAGCGCCTTGGCCGCTGTGGAAGAAGCGACGGCAAACAGGCCCTTGCCTTCCGCATTGCCTATTGGACTGGCTATGGTCTCATTGGAATCGCACACAGCGAGTCCTGTCCTGGCGTCGCCGTAATCCGCTGCAAGTATCCTCATGTGTCCGCCTCCTTTCGTTTTCTTCCGGCGATTAACTATATCATATCAGTCAAGCGCTGGCAAAGCAGCGCTGTCGTTTTCTGTACATGTATGTTATTATTGCTAGAAAAGAACAACACTGTCAATGGAGTATAATATGAGACCTTTAATAGGCGTGACGCCGCTCTGGAGAACAGAAAAAGAACACCTGTGGATGAGACTTGAATACCTGGAAGGCGTGATGGACGCCGGCGGCGCGCCGGTGGTATTCCCCTTCACTGAAGACGAGGAACTGGTCGCCCAGCTCACGGAGATGTGCGACGGCATCATGTTCACGGGAGGTCACGACATCTCCCCCTCTATCTACGGCGAGGATCCTCTCCCGCAGCTGGAAGAAGTCAGTGAAGAGCGCGACAAACTCGAACTGCTGGTCTTCAAAAAGGCCATGGAACTTAAGAAGCCGATCTTCGGCATCTGCAGAGGCATCCAGTTCCTCAACGCAGCTCTGGGAGGAACCCTTTACCAGGACATCCCGGCTCAGTATGACACCGATATCGCCCACCACCAGTCCGAGCCCTATCCCGTTACGACCCATCAGGTGAACATAGTCCCCGGATCCCCTCTTGCCGGTCTTCTCGGAGACGGTCCGATAAAGGTCAACAGTTTCCATCATCAGGCGGTAAAGGATCTCGCTCCCGGGCTTGTTCCCATGGCCTGGTCGCCCGATGGGCTTCTGGAGGCGTTCTGCCGCCCCGGTCCCGAGTACTTCTGGGCGGTCCAGTGGCATCCCGAGATGCTTTTCAAGAACGACGAGAACAGCAGAAAACTGTTCAGATCATTCGTCGACGCCTGCCGCTAAAAATCTAACAGCAATTGAGCACAAAAGGAGCCGGCGCTGCCGGCTCCTTTGATGTATGGAGGTGTTTTATCCTGCCGATCAGGCGAACTCTTTGCGGAACTCCTCGGTGAGGAAGTCCTTGAGGTCGTTCTGAGGATCGACATAGGGCTGGGGTGTGTCTCCCCAGTACATGATGTTGTGCTCTTCAAGGGTGTAGGGTTTCCACAGCGGCTGCGGGAGTCCGGTGATGTCCAGACCGTTCGGGTCTCCGTTCTTGAAGTAGAAGCACAGGGCGTTGCACATCTGGCGGGCCAGATCGTAGTGCTTGCCGGTGAAGGGTCTCCAGCACTTTGCGAGGTTCTCGAAGTGGAACCACAGGTCGGAGGAGTGGAAGGTTCCGGGATGATCGTATCCGGGCATCTCAGGATTGAACCTGTAGAACCAGATCGGGCGGTCCTTTCCGTTCTTCGCATCGAATTCCTTCATGACGCGGATGGCGATCTCGGCTCCGTTGATCCTGGTGCGGTCCATGGCGGTGGGAACATCGGGTCCGATGAGATCCATATACTCGTCCACGCGGTCCGGGAACGCATGCTCAGCGAGCTTCCTGAAGTCATCCATGCTCTTTGCGACTATGGGTGAACGGGTCTCGCCGACGGTGCATCCGACGATGAGCGGTACCGGCCAGTCTTTGCGGGTCATGAGGGTCTTGTCCGTATCTTCGGTGAGGTACACTCCGTCGACGCAGGTCATCCACATGAGATGCTCCTGTGCGCAGAACTCCTCGCACTTGTCGCGGAGAGTGCAGGCATCGATGGCTCTCGCTTCGGCAAGGGTCTTGACGCCCATGAACTCGAAGAACTTGACACCGAGCTGCTGTGTCTCTTCAAAGCTGTACTTCCTGATGAATGAGGTCTTGTAGGGGTTGGCGCCCATGCCGCTCATGATGATGGCCTTCTGGAAGAGGCCTTCATTCTGCGGTGAGCACAGCTGAGCGGTGACGCTCATGCCGCCGGCGGACTGTCCGCCGATGGTGATGTTCTCGGGATCTCCGCCGAAGGCGGCGATGTTCCTCTTGACCCAGCGGGTTCCCGCCTGCTGGTCAAGATGTCCGAAGTTTGCAGGAGCATCGGGATTCTCTGCGACTATCTCCGGATGTGTCATGAATCCGAAGCAGTTGAGGCGGTAGTTGATGGTGACGACCACTATCCCGCGTCTCGCGATGCGCTCGCCGTCGAACTCCATCTCAGCGGGGTTGCCTTCTCTGAGGCCGCCGCCGAAATACCATACGAATACGGGCAGCTTCTCGTCTGCCTTCTTCGCTGGAGTCCAGACGTTCAGATACAGGCAGTCCTCATCCATGGGGATGGACGGGTCGACGTTCCACTCTCTGGTGTAGATGTTGGTCTCGTCGATGCCGGGGATGTGCTGCATGGAGATCGGGGCGAACTTGTAGCAGTCCAGCACTCCGTCCCAGTCCTTGGCGGGCTGAGGAGCGCGCCAGCGCAGATCGCCGACAGGAGGTGCAGCAAAAGGAATACCCTTGAAGGATGTGATACGGGGATCAGCGGCGGGAAGGCCTCTGACGACGCCGTTCTCGACTTTTACTTCACGTAGCATTGTCGTTTCTCTCTTTCTTTGTATTGTTCGGTTTGCTCGTAATCAAATTATACTTTTATGCGCTTCCAAATAGAATTGCAGCAGGTCATATTCGGCATCTTCTCCAATCGGAAATCGCGTTCTTTGTATATTCTATCGAAGCGTCTGACTGTCCCGCAGACAAAAACAGAGCGGCCTTCCGGCCGCTCTGTCCGATATGTTCTGTTTTACTGTTCCGGGTGCAGTTTCTGATACTCTTTTTTCGCCATCGTGATGGGGATGAGAGTCAGCGGCATCCAGCATGCAGCCACGATGAACGTCACCCAGTTGGCCGAGAAACCGGCCTCTCCGAGTTCATTGTGCATGGCGTATCCGAAGTGGTTGATGAGCCAGGAACCGATAGGCGTTCCGATGCACATCGGGATGATGACATAGAATATCTGCCTTATCCCCTCGCTCTGTCCGTGCATGTTCGCGGGCATGTGGTTCTTGAGCATGACCATCAGCGACTGATAGATGCACATATATCCCGTGCCGAACAGGAATATTCCGAGGCAGGTCACCGGTGTGCTCCTGACCCAGACGATGCAGAGTCCCGCGATGGTGAGTGCGACGGATCCGTACATGACGTTGTAGAACTTGCCGTTGTCCAGGTATTTGCTGCACAGGAAGGTGAAGGGCAGCGCCGCGATCAGCGGAAGACCGAGAACCAATCCGGCATTGCCGGTGGAATAGTGCTGCGTGTATACGAGGAAGTTGGTCAGATGCGAGAAGTACATCTGGAATCCGATGAAGTATACCGAGAAGATCATGCAGATCAGCTTCATCATGCGGTTCTCTTTGAGAACGTTGAAGTTGAATGCAGAGAAAACCTGATGCCAGAATCCCTTGGGATCCTTGTTCTCAGTCAGGTCCGGAGCGTCCTTGACCATGAAGATCACGCACACGCTCATGAGGACCAGGAACACGCCGAGGATCAGGAAGAAATTGAAGTAGTCCACCTTTTCGATGATCTTGCCGAAGAACAGTCCGCCCATGATGGTCCCCGCGACGGGAAGCACCGCCACGACGGCGCCCATCTTTCCGCGGTTGCCCTCTTCCGTGATATCGGTGGTCCAGGCAATGAATCCCGAGTCGTTCGCCATGGCTCCGATGAAGCTCATGAGGCAGTCACCGAACACGACAGCCACGGTAAGCATGAACATCTTGCTGTGATCGAGATACTCGGTCAGTCCGAACAGCACCACCGTGATGCCCCACAGAGCGTATCCGATGAGCATCTGAGGCCTTCTCCTGGCAAGCCTGTCTCCCATCGTTCCCCATACGAAGCATCCGAATGTGCTGGCCATCGCTGACAGTGCCACCATCCAGGAGATGATATTGGGATCCGGAGCTATCTTGGAATAGATGTAGTTGGGATACCACGTGTTCTCGACGCACCAGACCAGCTGTCCCGCCAGTCCGACCACTACTACGAAGAACCATTCCTTGGCGGTGAGCACGCGAAGTCCCTTTTCATTGCGGTGGATCTCAAGCGTGTGTTTGTTCTTATCTGCCATTGCTCAGTCTTCTCCTTGCAATTATTTGATCTCTTTTATCCCCTCGCCCTTGAGGTAGTATATCGCCTGGGCATATTTGTACGGGTTGAATCCCTTTCCCCCGATGAGGAAATAAGTGTTCTCCCTTGTGGATATTATGAGTTTCCTTCCGCTGACCGGGGATACGATATCTATCGTGGACAGTTCCAGCGTCCTCTCGCTGCCGCTGGACATGCAGAAACTCACGGCGTTATTGTCCAGTCTGAGGTACCCTATTCCGAGGATCACTCTCTTCCCGATGCTGCGGTCGGATATGGTGAATCTGACGCCGTCGTCCTCAAAGATGTATCTGTCGTAATCCGTGACGACCCGCGCGACATGCTCTTTCTGCATATCCATCCATTCCGACATCAGCGTGATCTTCACACTGCTGTCGTCGAAGCTGAAAGTAAGATCTTCGTTGTATGTGCCTGTGAGTCCGCACGCCGTGCATCTGAATCCGGTGCCGGACGAGACTATGGTGCTTACAGCGCCGCACCTGGGGCAGATATATACCGCGCTCTCTATGGATTCGGCGCGCTTCTTTGAGAAATACCTGTGTTCGGAGGGAGGAGGGCTTACCGTCAGCTTCTCTGTTATGATGCCGAGCAGTTCCTCGTCCGTCATTGCCGCGATCTCGTCCGCAGTCAGCACCTGTACCTGCCGGCTCGTCAGATAGCCCCACCTGGTCTTTGCAGCCCAGCGGGGATCGCTGCCGTATCCGCCTTCTATGTTGCACAGCGCGAGATCCGCCTTCATCTTTTTGGCGAGCTGCGCTATCCCGATGTCGATGCTGGTGGGCCTCCCGTCATATGTGGTGCTTCCTTCAGGGAACACGCCGACCACTCCGCCTTCCGCGGCGATCTTGAGCGCCGCTCTGACCGCCTGTATGTCGCCCCCCTGTTTGCGCTTGGGTATGGGTCCGAAGAAAAAGGTCAGCAGCTTGGAGCCGAACCCGTTGGTGAACAGGTTGTCGGTGGCCATGAAGTGGATCGGCCTGTTGTACATCATTGTGAGGAATCCGGGATCCCAGAACGTCTGGTGATTGCACAGGACAAGATACGGTCTGTCCAGACGCAGTCTTGTAAATCTGAATCTGAATCCCATTTTGATGAAGAAGTACGGGATCATGATGATCTTGACCAGGATCAGCGTGATCCAGTCCCTCTTTCTGCACCATTTCTTCGGTTTTCTTTTTCTTGGCTTGTCTTTCTGCGTCATCACTGAAAGATCCTGTCTGTCTTAAAATCCAAAGAGAATTATAAGCAACACAGCCCCGTAACTGCAAGTTCCGGAGCTGTGTTTTTTCTTCTTTTCTCAGCCGAGGAAAGCGGAAGTCGCCTCATCCTCGTACTGCCTTGTGTACAGGTTGTGGTAATAGCCCTTCAGGGCCATCAGTTCGTCGTGCTTTCCACTCTCCACGATCTTTCCGTCCTTCACCACCAGGATGATATCCGCGTTCTTGACGGTGGATATCCTGTGGGCGATCACGATGGACGTCCTGCCTTCGATGATGGTATCTATAGCGTTCTGTATCTTCTGTTCGATGATGGTGTCCACCGATGCGGTGGCCTCATCAAGAACCAGTATCCTGGGATCGCTCAGTATAGCTCTCGCGAAGGAGATAAGCTGCTTCTCGCCCGTCGACAGGGTGTCGCCGCTCTCTCCGATATCCCCGTCCAGGCCGCCTGCGACGTGGTCTATCACCTCGTCCGCGGAACAGAGCTTAAGGGCTCTCATGATCTGATCTTCCGTGGCGTCGGGATTTCCGTACAGCAGGTTCTCCCTGATGGTCCCCGAGAACAGGTGCGGCGTCTGCTGCACATAACCTATGGATGAATGCAGCCACAGCTGCGAGCGCTCTCTTGCATCTCTTCCGTCGATGAGGATCTGTCCCTCTGTGGGTTCATAGAACCTGCATACCAGGTTGACCAGCGTGGATTTCCCCGCTCCGGTCTCTCCTACGATAGCTATGTTGGTGCCGAACGGTATCTTTAGGTCGAAGTGCTCCAGCACGTACTCGTCGCCGTCCGGATATTTGAAGGACACGTCCCTGAACTCTATATCGCCCCTCATTTCCTCCCAGTTCTCCTTCTTCGGGTTGAAGGAGTCGCCGTACTTCTCAATGACTTCCGGTGTGTCGGTGACGTCGGATTCCGTCTCAAGGATCTTGCTGACCCTTTCGATGTTGACCTGTGTGGTGACCAGATCCGAGAACGCGTCGATTATCCATCTGACGGGTTCCATCATTCCCTGAGCATAAGACATGAACAGGGAGAATGTCCCTACTTCCTCTTGAGCGATGTATCCGCCTCTCCAGAGCACGATCGCCAAAGCGGCTGAGGATGCGAAGTTCATGGTGACCGCAAACAGCCCTCTGAGCCTTGACGCTCCGACGCTCTTGTTCCACATCTTCGATGTGTCACCCACGAATTTGTCTATCATGGTGTCCTCGATAACCAGGGACTTGATGGTCTTGGCGCCGGTTATTCCCTCATTGAAGTTTCCCGTGATGGTGGAGTTGATCTCCCTGACCTCGCGGTTGACCTCTATGAGCCTCTTCTGGAAGATGGAGAACAGTATCGCGACTGCCGGCACTATCGAAACAACGAACAGGGCCAGCTTCGCGTTGATGGAGAACATGACCACTATGGATCCGATCAGATAGGTGGAGTGCCAGATCGTATCCATGAGCGACCAGGAGGCCAGCGAGCCTATCCTGGAGGAGTCGCTCATGATCCTGGCATGCAGGTAGCCTACGCTGTTCTGGTTGAAGAACGAGAACGCCAGCGTCTGCATATGGCTGAACATGGCGTTTCTGATGTCTCTGTTTATAGATACTTCGACGCGCAGCGCATGCTCGCACGCGACGTAGTTTGCCGCGGACTGTGTGAATATCATCAGCAGATATCCCGCAATGAACCATCCGAGCGTATCCACTGTGCCGCCCTGCACGAAATGGTTAAGAGAATATCTCTGGAACAGCGGCATGCCTATGTCCTGCACGCTTCCCAGGAGGCCGCATATCACCATGACGATCAGCGTGCGCCTGTAGGGCTTTACGAAGGGCAGTATTTTTCCCACTCCGAAGAACGGAAGGCCTCTGTCCTTCTTTTCTCTGGTCTTCTTACTGCTCATCGGCCGCCTCCTTTCCGCCGGACTGGATCTCATAGATCCGCTGGTAGATACCTCCGGCAGTCTTGAGCTGGTCATGGGTGCCCTCTTCCGAGATGCGCCCGTGATCCAGGACTATTATCTTGTCCGCCTTTGACAGCGTGTTGATCCTGTGTGAGATGAGAATGATGCTGGCAGTGCCGAACCTCTTCTCGAGGGACGCGCGGATCTTCGCGTCGGTCTCCATGTCAACAGCTGACAGCGAGTCGTCGAAGATCATTATCGGCGTATCTTTCATGAGGGTCCTGGCGATGGCGGCGCGCTGCTTCTGTCCGCCGGAAAGCGTCACTCCCCTCTCTCCCACATAGGTCTCATATCCCTTTGCGAAACCTTCTACTGCTTCGTCGAGGCACGCGGCGGCAGATGCTTCCCTGACGCGCTCCATATCGATATCCGGCGCAGTGATCGCGATATTCTCTGCGATCGAAGCTGAGAACAGGAAGGGCTCCTGAAGCACCATGCCGATATTCTCCCTCAGATGCTTGGTATCTATATCCCTGATGTCGACACCGCCTATGGTGATTCTGCCTCTGCCCTTCTGGATCTCATAGAGCTTATCCAGCAGCAGCACAATAGTGGACTTTCCGCTGCCGGTCCCCCCCATGATGCCGAGGGTGCTCCCGGCTTTCATAGTGAAATCTATGTCAGTCAGCACATCGTTCTGCCCGTCATAGGAGAAATTGACGTGTTCGAATCTTATATCTCTGTCCAGTTCGGGTCTCTGCGCTTCGGGATCGTTCTTCTCCTCTTCCGCGCGCTGGATCTCGCTTATCCTCTCTACAGAGACTCCGGCCCTGCTCATCTCGGAAAGCACTCTTCCGAGCTGCCTTACAGGCCAGGCCATCATGGAGTTGTAGGATATGAACGCGACATATTCGCCCGCGAGCATCCTTCCGCTGACTGCGAGCCATGCGCCGACGGCTATCACTACGAGGACCTGTATTCCGCACAGAGTGTCGGATACGCACCAGAACCGGCTCATGAGCTTTGCCATCACGCGCCACAGTCCGGTGTACTCCTCGTTGTGAGCTTCGAATCTGTCTCTCTCGTATCTCTCCCGTCCGAATGCCCTGACGACTCTGACTCCGGTCAGGTTCTCCTGAGCCATCGCGGACAGCACTCCCTCGCTCTCGTCACAGACTCTGAATCTTGTCCTCATCTTGCTCTGGTACACGAGCGAGTAGATGAAGATCACCGGTGTAGGTATAAGCGCTATCAGTGTAAGACGGGGATTCATGGAGAACATGAAGGTCATGGACAGGATCAGCATTATCAGGATCCTGACTACAGACGTCATCTGTTCTGATATGAACCTCCTGAGAGTGTCTATGTCTGAGGTGCATCTCTGGATGATGTCTCCGGTATGGTTCTTCATGTGCCACTCAAAGGGCAGTCTCTCGATATGGGAGAACAGGGTGTCTCTCATTGTCTTGGCGAGAGTCTCCGAGCCCTTGGTGTTGCTGACTCTGAATGTATACTGCGATACCGCCTTCACGGCAGCCACAGCCATTACCGCAAGCGACACGATCCACAGATCCTGCCTGAGCCTCTGGGTCCCTCCGAACCATCCTGTCACGGTCCTCGCTATGGAGGTCATCTCATCGCTGCCGCCGATGACGTTGTCTATGGCGCATCTCATGATCTGAGGGATCACCATGTCGGCTCCCGATGAGATGAAGGAACACAGGATGCTCAGCACGAAGTATCCCCAGCTCCCCTTCATGAAGGAGAAGAGCAGAGAACTGTCGCTCGCATTACTGTTTTTTATCTTTGAATCCAAATCTTGACCTCTGTTATCTAAACCAAACAACTTCGCTACTATATCATACTTCTCTGCCGGCGGACAAACCTGCGGCGATAATCAGACAGTTATGTCAGAATATGTCAGCGGTATCAGTTTCTCAAGATCGGACGGTGACATCTTCACCTGGCATCCGATCCTTCCTCCGCTGAACATTATCACGTCGAACAGTATCGCGGTCTCGTCCGCGACCGTCCTGAACTGCTTCTTCATCCCTATGGGAGAACATCCGCCGTGGACATATCCGGTCAGTGGGAGCAGTTCCTTTGCCTTTATCATGGCTATGCTCTTCTCCCCGACAGCAGATGCGGCCTTCTTCAAATCCAGCTCGCACCTGACCGGCACCATGAACACATAATGCTCTCCGCTGTGCCCCTGTGTCACCAGTGTCTTGAACACCATGTCGGGATCTTCACCCAGCATATCCGCGACCTCGGTGCCGCTGGCCGGCTCGCCGTTGCCGTAGAAGTAACTGTCATGTTCGATCCCGTTCTGTTCAAGGATGCGGATCACATTTGTCTTGCTGCCGGCTGCTTCCCTGTCAGAAGCGGATCCTTTTTGCTGTTTCAACGAAATCCTCCCACACCTGTGCCGCCGCATCCTCAGGTTTTCCGTTGTTGTCGGCGGATCTGTCCCTGAACGCAAGATACATCTGCCTGCGCTCGCGGTACATCTCGTCCATATCCATCATCTGCGAGAGCGGCCGCCCGTCTCTTGCAAGCAGTCTGGTGTCTCTCTCCAGATGATACAGTATCCCGTTTCTGTGAAGCGGCAGATAGTTCTCTGCCCTGGTGACGGTGCCGCCTCCGGTGGCGATGACCGCTCCGGATGCACTGCAGGCCTTGAGAACGGCACGGGATTCCCTTTCCCTGAATCCGTCCTCGCCTTCCGAGGCGAATATCTCCGGTATGCTGCAGCCCGCTTCCTCTTCCACGATGTCGTCCGTCTCTATGACCGGACGTCCGGTCATCCTCCCGAGGATGCCTCCGATCGTGGTCTTGCCGCACCCCGGCATTCCGATGAGGACGATGTTCGTCTGTTCTTCCCTGATCTCCGCGATCCTGGTACCCATATCGGAATCTCTGAAGTCCCCGTCCATGCGGCATGCCATGCGCTCTCTGGACAGTTCCAGCACAGCGCGGAACAGTTTGACCGCGTAAGGAGCCGCATCTCCGGCCTTCTGCGCGATCTCATCCAGGATCTGTTTCTCTCTGAGCGCATTGAGCGCGGAAGTTCCGCTCTTTTTCTTGATGTCCGCCGCCGCGTCGGAGCACTCCAGCCGCTCAAGGATGAGATCCAGCAGTTGCGCATCGATCCGGTCTATCTTTTCTCTTATTTCAGCAAGTTCCATTCCTTCTCCTCAACGATCAGATCCAGCAGGGCCAGCGCCGTGACAGCTTCCACTACCGGCACAGCCCTGACAGCGATGCAGGGATCGTGTCTGCCCGTTACCGATATCTCCGTCTCCTCCATCCTTGAGAGTGAGACGGTCTTCTGAGGGACCGATATCGACGGCGTGGGCTTGAATGCAGCACGGAACACCACCGGCATTCCGTTTGTGATGCCGCCCTGTATCCCGGCTGAATTGTTGGTCCCGGTGCGGATCTCCCCGTCCTTTATTATGAACGGGTCGTTGCATTCCGATCCTTTCATGGCGGAAGCACCGAATCCGGCTCCGAACTCCACTCCTTTCACTCCAGGAATGCCGAACACAGCGTGTGCGATACGGCCCTCAACTCCTTCAAAGAGCGGCCCTCCGAGTCCCGCGGGGACCCCGGTCACTGCGCACTCCACTGTTCCTCCGACCGAATCTCCCTGAGATGCACAGCTGAGGATCAGCTCTCTCATCTTCTCGCCTGCCACATCGTCTATGACCGGCAGTTCCTTTTCCGAAATCCTGCTGAACAGTTCCCTGTCGGGGTACAGCGGGAAGGCTTCATCCGCGATTGGACCGACACTGCGCAGATGCGCTCCGGCATAAATCCCCATGCTCTCCAGGATCTGCACCGCGATACCTCCTGCGACGCAGACCGGAGCCGTCATCCTGCCGGAAAACGCTCCTCCGCCTCTCATATCGACGTCGGGTCCGTATTTGATCCTTGCCGTCAGATCTGCGTGTGACGGACGCGGCGTGTCCTTTATCTTTTCATAGGCGGAAGGATCCTGCGATATGTTGCAGATGACTGCTCTCAGGACTTCTCCGTTCAGGACTCCGTCTTCCATTCCGGACTCAAAAACCGGCCTGTCGCTCTCGCTGCGGGAAGTGGTCAGAATGCTCTTGCCCGGAGCTCTCCTGTCCAGAAATCTCTGCAGCCGCCCGGTATCCACACGGAATCCTTTCGGAAGACCTGTGATGTCCACCGCAACGTAATCTCCGTGGGATGAACCCGTGATCTCAGCCTGTATCCTGTTACCGTATCTATATGACATATATACCGCCTCCGAGCGCTCTCAGATCATCAAAGAAGCCGGGGTATGATTTGCTGACGTTCTCCGCACCATGCACCGTCACTTCCGCCCTAAGCGCATATGCCGCGACAGCCGCGGCCATCACGATCCTGTGATCTCCGTAAGCATCGGCCTCTCCGCCCTGCGCACCGGCACTGTAAGTTATCTCAAACCTGTCCGAGCTCTCGCTGCAGGACGCACCCAGCGCCGACATCAGTTTGTACATCGAATCCAGGCGGTCGCTCTCTTTGTAGCGGAGCCTGGAGGCGTTGCGAAACACCGAACTACCCTCCGCACCTGCCGACAAAGCGGCCAGGACCGGGAATAGATCCGGGATACCATCCACATCGATGTCCGTGCCGTGCAGCCGGGATCCGGTGAACCTGATGCTGTCGCCTGTAACGGAGATATCTGCTCCCATGTCAATAAGGATATCAAGGATCGCTCTGTCCGACTGAACGGACGCGGTATCCAGTCCCGTCACTGTGACATCGCTCCCCCCGCTTGCCGCAGCGGCGGCAAGTATCCCCGCGGCGGCGGACCAGCTGCCATTTACGGTGACGGTGCCCGGGCTCCTCAGCGGCCCTCTGACATGGTAACTGCCGCTGTCAGATATGACCTTTGCTCCGAATCTCCTGAGCGCATCGATGGTCATATCCACATACCCGGCGGAACCGAGTTTCGATGTCAGTGTGATATCTGCACCTGCGGGCGAGACCGCGCCTGCCATCAGCAGTCCAGAGACATACTGTGAACTGATGTTGCCCGGTATCGTGAAATCGTAATTCTTAAGTCCGGTCTCCATCACCAGCGGAAGCTGTTCTGTGCTGAACCGCGTCCCGTTCTGCTCAAGAGCCTGCAGCAGCTCCCTGACAGGTCTTGCCGCAAGGCTGCCGCTGCCGGTGAACGATGCCCGCGGGCAGAGCGCTGCAGCAACAGGCAGAAGAAACCTCAGGGTGGAGCCGCTGCCTCCGCAGTCCAGAGCGGGATCTTCCGGAAGTCTGTCTGCCGGAAACGCCGTGATGCTTCCGTTCTCGACCCGGAACGACGCTCCCATCTTTTCCAGACATGAAAGAGTAGCTTTTATGTCATCGGGAAGCAGGTCTCCGGTGCCGTCCACTACTGTGGGCCCATCGGAGAATGCCGCGCATATCAGATACCTGTGCAGCTCGGATTTGGATACCGGAGCCGCGACGGTCCCTTTCAGTTGTCCCGGAACGATCCTGATGTCCATAGATATCCTCGCAAAAAAGACTGCGCCTTTTCCGGACGCAATGCGCCGGATACAGAACGCAGTCTGGATATTACCGTGATCTCAGCCAAGATAGGCCAGCCTCGGCCGCCTGTACAGCTCTTTCTCAAAGACTTCGCTGTCAAAGTAGGCGGCGATGCGTGCCGGTTTGCCGTATACTACGAATCTGTCCGCTATATCATCCGCGAGTTTGATTGCGGCCTCATCATCCTCGGGCTCGTCTTCTTCCATGACACCAAAGATGATCCTGCTGATATGACTGTCTGATACTGTTTCCTGTAAGGAATAGTACCATATTTGCAGGATTTAGAAAACCGAAACGTGTTAGAATAATCAAAGGCGACACTAAATCGATCCGGAGGAACTAAGTGAAGAACTCTCTTAAAAATCAGGCATATGAATACATACTCGGCAGGATAATCAGCTGCGATTATCTGCCGATGTCCTATCTCGATGCCGCTCAGATATCCAGGGAACTGGGCATGAGCAGAACCCCGGTGCGCGACGCGATCGCCCAGCTGGAGAACGAAGAGCTGCTGGTCGTCACACCGCGGCGCGGGATCATGGTAGCGGATATACCGTCAGACGAGATAGGCAACATCGCGAAAACGAGGAGACTGCTGGAGCCTTATATCGTATCGGTTGCATGTGACAGGGCTGACAGGGATACAATGCTGGCGTTTAGGGACAGGTTCTCCTCTGTCAGCGACGAAAAGGAACAGATCAGAACCGAATATGATCTCAATATCTATCTGACCGGACTTACCGGCAACGAATACATCATCCAGACGATGGACCGCGTCTACACCTCGAACCTCAGGGTCCAGACCATGAAGAGGATGCCGCTGGGAGATCCGGAAAGCATCATCGAGCTGATCGACATCATCATGGAAGGAGACACGGACAGGGCGTCTTCGGCTGTGATCAGACTCATATCAGCCCAGGGAATATACTGATCGAACCGGTTCAAAAATGCCGCAGAGCGACAGCTCCGCGGCATTTTTTTCTTTTTCCCTGATCTCAGCTGTTACCGGCGACCATTGCACCGCTGATGATCTGCTCCGTGCTGTTCAGATGGCGTTCCAGCGCGGCAGCTGCTTCCTCATAGCTGCCTTCCAGACTGCATTCCAGCGTCTGAGCCGAATACTCATACGACTCCCTGTGAGATGCATAATCTCTGACATCTGCTCCGGTCATGTATCTTCTGCTGTGGTCATACATCTGCACGAGCAGGTCGGAAAGATGAACATTCGAGTTTGCCGCGACCAGCTGCAGGTGCATCTTCCCGTCGACTGTATCACACGCGTCGAGGTCCTCTGCCTCCATTGCGGCCTTCAGTTCATCCAGATACCTCGCGGTATCGTCTCTTGGGATGCGCATGCCGTACTGCCTTATAATGAAGGGCTCGATAAGCCTTCTGATCTCAAATATCTCTCTCAGTCCCCTGCTAGACAGTTCGCAGACATAGATCCCTCTCTTGGGGAACACCCTGACGAAGCGTTCTCCCTCCAGTTTCTGGACTGCTTCCCTGACCGGCGTCCTGCTGGTGCCGGTGAGCTCCATTAGCATGTCTTCGTTAACAAAAGAGTTGGGAGCGAGCTCGCAGCTGACTATCATCTCAAGCAGCTGCCTGTAGACTATGGTTCTGAGCGGTTCTTTCATGGCTGTCTCTCATCACAGTTTTTTTTATAAGGCGAGAATATCCAACTTGTGTCATTTACTCTTGACTGAAGTCACGAGCTTGTATCTGCCCGGTGGTTCACGGCTCTAGACCTCCCACCCTTGTCCTGTTATCAGGATTTGTTCCTGATCTGTCTGCTGATGTGAATTATACTTTCCGGACCGCAGATAATGTAAGTGCGGAACCGAAAAACCGATTTTGCCTCTCACATCTGCATCAGGCAAA
>JAFYZY010000047.1 GCA_017548485.1 Oscillospiraceae bacterium
GTCACGAGCTCACTGTGCTTGTCTATGGCTTCGTCTCCTTCGAGGCCGTATGTATCGTTGATCCAGTAGGCTATGCCCGCTAGTCCGGAATCCTTGCCTACCATCACCGACGGTTTCCTGTTGAGGAGCTTCCTGGTGTTGAAGATGTTGTATATCTCCTCGTCCTTCATAAGTCCGTCTGCGTGGATGCCTGCTCTTGTCACATTGAAGTTTCTTCCGACGAACGGCTGCATGGGAGGTATGTCGTATCCGATCACATTGGTGTAGTAATCAGCGATATCTGAGATCGCCGTGGTATCCATTCCGTCAGTGGAGCCTCTGAGCGAAGCGTATTCCATTACCATCGCTTCAAGAGGCGTGTTGCCTGTTCTCTCACCTATCCCGAGCAGCGAGCAGTTCACCGCGCACGCTCCGTACAGCCAGGCGGTCGACGCATTGGCCACAGCCTTGTAGAAATCGTTGTGCCCGTGCCACTCCAGATGTTCGCTCTTGACATCGGAGTAGTGCT
The DNA here is from genome assembly GCA_017548485.1 of Oscillospiraceae bacterium. Lineage (GTDB taxonomy): Bacteria > Bacillota > Clostridia > Oscillospirales > Ruminococcaceae > RUG11783. Next base: position 509 of record JAFYZY010000047.1, read on the forward strand.
GCAGGCCATAGATGATTCCGGCCACGCTTCTGGGAAGCGCCGCCTCGGTGTAGGGCACTCCGTAGCCCATCGTGTCGCAGGCTCTGATCTTGACCGGGATGCCCGCGTCCTCGGACATCTTCATCAGCTCATTGACGAAGGGCACCACGAATCCGTAGAAATCGGCCCTGGTCACGTCCTCCAGATGGCATCTGGGCACTACTCCCTCCTCGAACGCCATCGCCACTGTGGCCAGATACTGATCCATGGCCTGCTTGCGGGTCATGTTCATCTTCTTGAAGATGTGGTAGTCGCTGCAGGAGACCAGGATGCCGGTCTCCGTTATACCGAGGTCTCTGACCAGCTTATAGTCTTCTTTTTTTGCCCTTATCCACGTGGTTATCTCCGGAAATGTGAGCCCCAGATCCTGACATCTTGCGATGGCTTCCCTGTCCTTCTCGCTGTACACGAAGAACTCTGTCTGCCTGATTATCCCGAAAGGTCCTCCCAGTCTGGATATCAGTTTGAACAGGTCAACTATCTGATCCACGGTGTACGGCTCGATGGACTGCTGCCCGTCCCGAAACGTGGTGTCGGTGATCCATATCTCGTCCGGCATGCCGATGGGGACCCTGCGGTGGTTGAATGCCACCCTCGGGACCTCTTCATAGTTGTAGACGTCCCTGTAAAGATTGGGTTCCGACACATCCTGCAGCTGGTATCTGTATGATTTCTGTTCCAGCAGATTGGTCTTCTCGGAGATCTCTAGCATCGTTTATCCCTCTTTGTAGTATTTATGTATACAATTATACGGGAATATGTGAATGCGTCAATACCGCTATACACAAAAAGCCGCGGCTTCAGAAAAGCAGCGGCTTTGACTGTATCTTGTTGTTCAGCCTCCGAGATAGGCTTTCTTGACCTGTTCGTTGTTCAGAAGGTTCTCGGATGTGTCGGAGAGCACTATCCTTCCCGACTCGATTACGTAGCTCCTGTGTGATATCCTGAGCGCCATTCTGGCGTTCTGCTCCACCAGCAGGATGGTAGTCCCGGCTTTATTTAGCTCGACGACGATGTCCATTATCTGGCTGACAAGTATCGGCGCCAGTCCCATGGACGGCTCGTCCAGCATCATCATCTTCGGGCGGATCATCAGCGCGCGGCCCATGGCCAGCATCTGCTGTTCTCCTCCGGAAAGAGTGCCTGCGATCTGATTGCGCCTCTCGGCAAGTCTCGGGAATCTCTCGAACACGTCGTCCAGCGCCTTTTTCTTGCCTTCCTTGATCGTGAAGGCACCCATGTCCAGGTTCTCCTCCACGGTCATGGACAGGAATATCCGCCTTCCCTCCGGTACGTGCGTCAGTCCCTGCCTGACGATGATGTCGGGTTCGGTCCTGCTGATGCTGTGTCCGTCGAACTCTATGTCTCCGGTATGGCTCCTCAGCAGCCCTGATATCGTTTTAAGAGTAGTTGATTTGCCTGCTCCGTTGGCTCCGATCAGAGACACTATCTCTCCGTCATCGACATGGAAAGTCATATCGTGCAGGGCATGGATATTGCCGTAATATACATTGATGTTCGTCACATTAAGCATGTCACTGATCCGCCTTTCCGAGATATGCCTCGATGACCACAGGGTCAGACATTATGTCCTCAGGCGATCCCTTCGCAATGATCTTTCCGTAGTTCAGTACCACGATGCCGTCGCACACTCCCATGACCAGGTTCATGTCGTGCTCTATAAGCAGAACCGCGATGCTGAACTCGTCGCGTATCCTCCTGATGTTCTTCATCAGTTCCAGTGTCTCCGACGGGTTCATGCCGGCCGCCGGCTCATCGAGCAGCAGCAGACTGGGATTCGTGGCGAGCGCCCTGACTATCTCAAGACGCCTCTGCGCGCCGTAAGGCAGCGACCCCGCCTTCCACTCGGCCATATCCTGCATGTTGAAGAACGACAGCAGCTCCAGTGCCCTCATGTCGGACACCGATTCGTTGTCGAAATACCTGGGAAGACGGAACACCGCCTCTCCTATGGAGTACTTCATCTCGTTATGAAGTCCTATCTTTACGTTTTCCAGGACCGTCATGTTCCTGAACAGCCTGATGTTCTGGAACGTTCTGGCGACACCCATCCTGCAGATCTCATATGGCTTCTTTCCTCTGGTGTCGTACCCGTCGATCATGATGATGCCCCTTGTGGGCTCTATCTCATTGGTCAGCAGGTTGAACACTGTGGTCTTGCCGGCTCCGTTAGGTCCGATGAGGCCGGCGATCTCGGTGCGTCCGAGGGCCATATTGAAATCCTCGACAGCTACCAGTCCGCCGAAATCCACGCCCAGGTGTCTGATCTCGAGAACAGGCGTTTTGTCGACGTCTTCCTCTCTCATGAGGAATCCGCTGGGCACCGGTACCAGGGGGGATCTTTCAGGTCTCCTGTTCATCTGTCTCTTCCCCTTCCGTGTAGTTCTCAGGCAGCTGCGGTGCGTCTTCCTTCCTGCGGAAGATCTTTCTGATCAGTCTTGCGGCTGAAAACTCGAAATCTCCCATCAGTCCCGACGGCTTGAAGATCATCACGACTACCAGCAGCAGCGAGTAGATGATCATCTTCCATGTCGCGAAGGTCTGCAGGACCTCCGGCACTATGGTCAGCACCGTGGCGGCGATTATGGATCCCGATATGGATCCGAGTCCTCCAAGGACCACCATTACGAGCATCTCTATGGACATGTTGTATCCGAAGTTGCCCGGTTCGAGATAACAGATATGGTGCGCGAAAAGGCTTCCGGAGACACCCGCGAAGAACGCCGCTCCGGCAAAAGCCACTATCTTGTAGTATGTGAGGTTTATGCCCACGCTCTCTGCTGCGATCTCATCCTCCCTGACGGACTTTATCGCGCGTCCGTGTCTGGAATTGACCAGCAGGAACGTGAAGGCGACGACCATTACGGTCCAGAAGAATCCCCAGCTGAAATTCGTGTATTTGCCTATTCCTCCCATGCCCATGGCACCGCCGGTGATCTTTATGTTCTGGACCAGGACACGGATTATCTCTCCGAATGCGAGCGTGATGATAGCCAGGTAGTCTCCCTTGAGTCTGAGCGCCGGCAGTCCGATCAGTACACCCGCGATCATCGCGACTATCCCTCCGGCTACCGTCGCCAGGAAGAAGAGCACTGCCTGCCCCGGAAC
>JAFYZY010000048.1 GCA_017548485.1 Oscillospiraceae bacterium
ACGATCCATTCCCACGCTCCGTGCAGAGCGCTGAGGCCGCCGACGAACACGCCGGTCCAGGTCAGTATCTCTCCGAAGTAGTTGGGACAGCGGGTGAACCTGTACAGCCCTTCCGTGGCTACCATGTCGGGCCTGACGGCCTTCTGGGCGGATTTCTGCCTGTCGGCGGCAGCTTCCAGGATCACGCCTGCGGCGGAGATGATCACACCGATCCAGGGCAGGATGCCGCCGTATTCGCCGTGATAATTGCGGAAGAAGATGGGAGACATCTCTCCGGCATATAGGAACGCAGCGAATACCCACGCGAAAATGCTCACGAATATGGGCATCTTCTTGTCATTGCCCGTCTGGGCATCCAGTGTCTTCTTGTACGCGGCATTTCTCGTCTCGCGCAGATAGAGGAACAGCCCGAGGCGCAGACCGTAGATGAACAGGACGGCGCACTGGAGAATGAGCAGTAGATTAAGCCTGCCGCGGATGGCGGCGAGGACAAGGATCGCCAGGCTCCCGCAGGAAACGGCGAAGCCGTAGCCGATGGATATGAACCAGATGAAGTGCTTGAATCCCATCGAGCAGCCGACCGCGCAGACAGCGGCGATGATCAGAAATTCTTTCCACATGGTATTGTCCTTTCAGTTCTTCTTGAAGTAATCGGTTATGTATTCCCTGAAGCTGCTGTCGCCCACGACGTCTTTTCCCACCAGATCATGGGAGAGCGTCCACTGGGAGAAGAGGATTATGTCGTGCTTTCCTTCCTTCTTGATCTTGGGCAGGTTCGCGAGCAGACCGAACATCCACTTGGGGTAATATTTGATCTGTGTGGGCTTGCCTGCGGCGTCGAAGCACAGTTTTGCCATCTCTTCGTAGGTGTAGGTCTCTTTTCCGCCGACTTCATACAGAGCGTTGGTATCGCACATGTGTTCGACTACGAACGCAGCGAAATCCGGGCAGTCCACGACGTTGGCCTTGACTCCGCCGTAACCCTTCAGGAGCTGCATCGTGCCGGCATCGACATAGGGCTTGAAGACCTTGGCTATGTCGTAGAAGTAGCCGGTGGGACGGTAGATGACATATTCGACTCCGGACTTCCTGAGCTCGTCCTCCATAAGTTTCTTGGCGTGGAGCATCGGGACCTTCTCGGCGCCGGGCTCATCGCAGGCGATGACTGAGATATAGTTGAACTTCTTAACACCGGCGGCCTTCGCCTCTTTGAGCAGATTGAGGTTGCCGTTGAGGTCGATGTCATACGAGGTGAAGCGGGTGGAAGAGGTCGTCAGACCCATGGTCGTGATGACTGCGTCGGCTCCGTCGCAGAGTCCCCTGAGCGTCGCGGGATCGGTGGCATCTATCTGGACGAAAGTGTATTTTCCGGAGCATCCGTCGACTTCCTTTTCACTGAGGTCGGCAGCCACTGTCTCATGACCGGCTTTGACAAGCTCCTTCAGGATCTCAGCGCCCAGATTTCCGAAAGCGCCGGCAAGAACTACTTTCATATTGTTTCCTCCGTGTTTTTTTGCTGTATTTTAGACAGATCTGCACTAATTCTATCACCCGGCACTCAGAATATACAAATTGGGAGAATAATGTCGACAGCGGGGCTTCGGCAGGACCGGAGCGGATTGCGCGGGCAGGAAAGAATAACTATAATTTAAACGATCAAAACATATTCTGAGGATGACATATGAGCCGGTTCTGGATGATACTGATTGAGGCGTTCCCGCAGATACTTCTGCAGGGGATAAAGGTGACGCTGCCTCTGACCGCGGTATCTTTCTTCTTCGCGCTGATCATAAGCGTCATAGTCGCTATGATACAGTATGCGGACATCCCCGTGCTCAAGCAGATCTGCAGATTCTATATCTGGCTGATCAGAGGCACGCCTCTGCTGGTGCAGCTGTATGTGATCTTTTATGGGCTTCCGTCCGTCGGCATCTATCTCGATGCCTGGCCGGCGGCCATCTTCGTGCTGTCCTTCAACGAAGGCGCGTATATGGCGGAGACGGTCAGGGGAGCGCTGGAGAGCATCCCCGTGGGACAGGTCGAAGCCGGACAGTGCGTGGGACTCAGCTATCTGCAGATAATGTGGCATATCGTCCTTCCGCAGGCCTTCAAGGTCGCGTTCCCGTCTCTTTCCAACTCCCTGATAGGGCTGCTCAAGGAGACCAGTCTTGCCACCACCATCACCATCACCGAGATGATCAGACAGGCCCAGATCATAAACTCGAAACACTACGAGACGCTGGGACTGTACTGTGAAGTCGCCATCATATATCTTGCGTTCTGCACGATCCTGACATGGATCCAGAGAGCCGCCGAGAAGAGACTCAACAGAGTAGGAGGCAGGACGGAAAATGATTGAAGTAAAGGGACTCAGGAAGTCCTTCGGCGACAATGAGGTGCTCAAGGGCGTCGACCTCACCATAGAGAAGGGGGACGTGGTAGTCATCCTTGGACCTTCCGGTTCGGGCAAGACCACGATACTGCGCTGCATCAATTTCCTGGAGAAGGCATCCGAAGGGACCATGGTCTTCGACGGGGAGACCTTCGATCTGAGCAGCATGAACCGCAAGGATATCCACAGGCTCCGCATGAAGACTGCCTTCGTGTTCCAGAACTACAACCTCTTTGCCAACATGACGGTCCTCAGGAACGTGGAGATTGGACTCACAGCGGCAAGGGGAATGGGAAAGGCCGAAGCTGAGGAGATAGCGCTGAGGATGCTGGAGAAAGTCGGTCTCTCGGACAAGAGGGACGCGTACCCGTCACAGCTGTCCGGAGGACAGCAGCAGCGCGTAGCGATAGCCCGTGCTCTGGCCAGCAGCCCGGAAGTGATATATTTCGACGAGCCCACATCGGCCCTGGATCCCGAACTTATCGGCGAGGTACTCGCCGTCATGAGGGACCTGGCTGACGAGGGGATGACAATGGTGGTCGTCACCCACGAGATGAATTTCGCGAGGAACATCTCCAACAAGGTACTGTTTCTGGAGGACGGAAACGTGATAGAGTCCGCTCCGACGAAGCAGTTCTTTGAGGCTCCCTCCTCCGAGAGGGCAAAAGCGTTCGTCCGCATGATCACCGCGGACAGGACGGTAAGGGAAGATAACAAACAGAAGGAGATATAAAAAATGAAAAAGATGATCAAATCACTGCTTGCAGTCATGCTGATCCTCTCTCTCGCTTTCACCCTCGGGTCATGCGGGAAGAAGAAGGATCTCCTCGAGACCATTCAGGAGAGAGGCTATATCATCATAGCCACGGAAGGTGTCTGGTCGCCCTGGACATATCATGACGAGAGCGGCAAGCTCACCGGCTTTGACGTGGAGATGGGAAGGCTTATCGCGGAGAAGCTCGGCGTCGAGGCGCGCTTCGAAGAGACGGCATGGGAGGCCATCCTGGCCGGAGTGGACAGCGGAAGGTTCGACATAGCCTGCAACGGGGTCGGTTACACAGAGGAGAGAGCCAAGAGCTATATGTTCTCGGATCCCTACCTGTACACCTCGGCGGTCCTGCTGGTACAGAGCAGCAACACGGATATCACATGCTTTGAGGACCTCAACGGCAAGAAGACGGCAAACTCGGTCGGAAGCACCTACGCGGCGCTGGCTGAATCCTACGGCGCGACCGTGCAGAACGTCGATACACTGGAGGAGACCATCACCCTGCTGGTACAGGGAAGGATCGATGCCACCATCAATGCCAGAGTGTCCTATCAGGATTACATGAACGAGCATCCCGACACCGCCATCAAGATCGTTGACGAAGCCGATACCGATATGACAGCCATCCCGGTACAGAATTCGAAGTATTCCAAATCCCTGGTCGAAGCGATCAACAAGGCCCTTGAGGAGCTCAAGGCCGACGGAACTCTCGGAAGACTCAGCGAGCAGTTCTTCGGGCTGGATCTCACAAAACCCAGCAACTGATCAGACGGCTGAAAAACGCAAGTGAAAAAGAGGGGAGACGGCATGAAGCCGTCTCCCCGTGCTGTATCTGCATAAGAAAAGCGAGCGGAAGACGCAGGGAAAACTGTCTGAAGACCTGCGGAAATCCGATTGACAAACATAAACACAGATGATAATATTGTAAGGCGCTTCTAAAAGAACGAGATCCGCTGGTATAGCTCAGTCGGTAGAGCAGCTGATTTGTAATCAGCAGGTCGGGGGTTCGAGTCCGTCTACCAGCTCCAATTGAATATGGGAGAGTTCCCGAGTGGCCAAAGGGGGCAGACTGTAAATCTGTTGACAGTGACTTCGATGGTTCGAATCCATCCTCTCCCACCATCGACAGACCTCTTTCGTCTCAGGATGAAAGAGGTCTGTCGTCTGTTATGCAGGAAAAGGATA
>JAFYZY010000049.1 GCA_017548485.1 Oscillospiraceae bacterium
GCATAGCAGCCGCCCTCGAAGTTGAAGACGCCGTTGTCGTCCCAGCCGTGCTCGTCATCGCCGATGAGCAGGCGCTTGGGGTCGGTGGAAAGGGTGGTCTTGCCGGTTCCGGAGAGTCCGAAGAACAGTGCGGTGTTCTTGCCTTCCATATCGGTGTTGGCGGAGCAGTGCATGGAGGCGATGCCCTTGAGAGGCAGATAGTAGTTCATCATGGAGAACATGCCCTTCTTCATCTCGCCGCCGTACCAGGTGTTGAGGATGACCTGCTCGCGGCTGGTGATGTTGAAGACGATGGCTGTCTCGGAGTTGAGCCCCAGTTCCTTGTAATTGTCGACCTTGGCGAGGGAGGCGGTGTAGACCACGAAGTCGGGCTCGAAGTTCTCAAGTTCCTCAGCGGAGGGCTTGATGAACATGTTCTCGACGAAGTGGGCCTGCCATGCAACTTCCATGAAGAAGCGGACTGCCATCCTGGTGTCCTTGTTGGCGCCGCAGAATGCGTCGACCACGAACAGTCTCTTGCCGGAGAGCTCTTCCTGAGCGATCTTCTTTACTGCCGCCCAGGTCTCTTCCGATGCGGGATGGTTGTCGTTGGGATACTCGGGAGTGGTCCACCAAACTGTATCCTTGGAGTTCTCATCCATAACGATGAATTTGTCTTTGGGTGAACGTCCGGTGTAGATGCCGGTCATTACGTTGACAGCGTCAAGCTCTGTCAGCTGGCCCTTCTCGTAACCTGTGAGCTCGGGCTTCATCTCTTCCTCGAAGAGGACTTCATAGGAAGGGTTGTGGAGGATCTCGGTGGTGCCGTGGATCCCGTACTTGGTAAGGTCAAGGTCTGCCATTTTGTTGCTCCTTTTTTATAGTGTGTGTATTGTTTTTTGTTTTGGGTGAGCGTTCCGGCTGCCTGAAAGCCCCTTCTCGCTCATATTAAATTTTAGACTCCGCAGAGGGCAAAGTCAAACGAATGAGGTTAAGGAAGAACAGAAGGATTACAAAGAAAAACGCCGCACGTTTCTGAACGTCCGGCGTCTGTAAAAACCGTTTTTTTCAGAGTATGCTCCCGTCCTTCTTGACGGTCAGGGCCTTGTAGATCATGATCGCGGCGGCGTAGATCACCAGCAGGATCGCTATCCACATCATGAAATTCAGCGGAAGCTGGGAGAGCGAGAAGATGTTCGCTACTCCCGTGAAGGTGATCACCAGGACCGCAGCGGTGACCAGGAAGGTCGAGAAGATCAGTTCCCTCGAGGAGAAGCTGGTCACGAAGGGGATCTTGTTGGTCCTCATCATATGGATGATGAGGGTCTGGGATATGATGCCGAATGCGAACCATCCGGTCTGGAAGGACAGAGCCTGAGCGTTGCTGTTGAATCCCATGATGAACCACAGGACCAGGAAGCACATGATATCCAGCAGGGACGAGATGGAACCGAAGACGAACATGTAGTTCTTTATTCCCTTGGTATCCCAGCTCTTGGGCTGCTGTATCAGTTCCGGATCCACGTTGTCGAACGGCATGCCCAGCTGGGCCAGGTCGTTCATGATGTTCTGAATGAGGATGTGGATCGGGAGCATGGGCAGGAACGGGAGGAATATGGAAGCGATGATCACCGAGATGATGTTTCCGAAGTTTCCGCTCGTAGCCATCTTGATGTACTTAAGAACGTTGGTGAAGGTCTTCCTGCCGTTGGTGACGCCGGTCTCCAGAACGTTGAGATCCTTCTCCAGAAGGATGATCCCCGCAGTCTCCTTTGCGATGTCCACGGCGGTGTCCACTGAGATGCCGACGTCAGCCTGTTTCAGAGCAGCGGAGTCGTTGATGCCGTCACCCATATACCCGACGGTCTTTCCCATCTCCTGGTACAGACGGACCACGCGCTGCTTCTGCAGCGGGGAGAGCTTCGCGTACAGGTGGCAGTTCTTCATGCGCTCCTTGAGCTTCTCGTCGTTGAAGGACTCCACCTCGCGGCCGGTGAGCATGTCGTCGACCTCTATGCCGACGCGGCTGCACACGTGAAGAGCCACGCCTTCGCTGTCGCCGGTGAGGACCACGGTCTCGATGCCGTGGCGCCTGAGGGCTGCGATGGCTTCGATGGCGCTCTCCTTAGGCGGGTCGAGGAATCCCACGAATCCCAGCAGGACCATGTCTGACTCGTCTCCCACACCGAAGGTATAAATGTCGTGCACGTTGTTCTTCTGGGCCACCGCCAGGACTCTGAGTCCTCCGCGGTTGTTCTGCTCGTATACGGCGTATGCCTTCTTCCTGCGCTCCTCGGTGAGCTCCACGACTTCGTCTCCGAGATCGATGAAGGAGCAGCAGCTCATGACTTCGTCCACGGCGCCTTTCGTGATCAGCTGGCGCTTTCCCTCGTCATCCTTAAGCACCACGCTCATGCGCCTTCTTGTGAAGTCGAAGGGGATCTCGTCCTCGCGGACATATTTCTCCTTGAAGATGTTCATCTTCTCTTTTTCCGCGCGGTTGATGATGGCGATGTCTATCAGGTTCTTGAGTCCCGTCTGGAAGTAGCTGTTGAGGAAGGCGTGCTTGAGGATCCTCTGATCCTCCTCGCCGTTCACGTTCATGTACTTCTCCAGGACGATCTCGTCCTCGGTCAGGGTGCCGGTCTTGTCGGTGCAGAGGATATCCATCTGCCCGAAGGTCTGTATCGCGCTCAGGCGCTTGACGATGGTCTTCTGTTTGGACATCTCGACGGCGCCCTTCGCCATGGTGGTGGTCACGATGACCGGAAGCATCTCCGGTGTGATGCCCACGGCGATGGTGATGGCGAAGATGACGGAATCCCAGAAGTCATCCTTGGTGAACAGGTTGATCGCAAGGATTATGGGCAGCATGACCAGCATGAAGCGGATCAGCAGTTTGCTGATCTCGTCGATGCCCTTCTCGAAGGAGTTCTTCTCGTTGACCGCTACCAGGGATTTCGCCATGTTCCCGAAGTAGGTATCGTCTCCAGTGCTCAGAACGATCGCCATGGCGGAGCCAGACACTATATTGGTGCCGCGGAATCCGATGTTGGGAAGCTCCGTGATGGGCTCGATGCCCTTCGCCGTGGTGAACTTCTCCACGGGGTTGGATTCTCCGGTGAGGGAAGCCTGGTCCACGAATGTGTCCTTTGTCTCAAAGAACCTGACGTCTGCGGGCACCATGTCTCCGGATGAGAGTTTGAGGAGGTCGCCCGGGACCAGTTCCTCGACCTCAACGGTCTGCTGGACGCCGTCCCTTATGACCTCTATCTTGTTTGTGATAAGATTTCTCAGCTTTTTCGCGGCGGAGTCGGATCGCGCCGACTGCACGAAGGAAATGACGGCTGAGATGATGACCGTGCTCATGATCAGGATGAACGTTGCGTAATCCTTCTTTGCCGGCAGCATGACGTCGGTCACAAAGGATATCACGGCTACCACCAGGAGCACGATGTTGAACGGATTGATTATGGCGTCCCGCAGCTGCGTCCACAGCGTGTTCTCGTCCCCGAGGTCGATGCGGTTCTCGCCGTATTCATCAAGAAGATCCTCGATATTGACGATGCTGAGTCCCTCATCCGATGAGTTGTATTTCATATAGAGCTCTTCAACGGGAAGAAGGCTACCGACTCTGAGGTTCGCCTCGACAAGTTTCTGTTTTTCGGCAATGATGTCGAATTTCTTTTTCTGTTTCTTTTTGTCTCTGCTGTTGCTGTTGTTTGTTGCCAAGTTTTTACACCTCCTGTTTTTTTCCGGTTCCGCGCTAAGATGCGGATCAGGGGAGGGGCAAAAGAAAAAACCTGAAAGGCGTTTAGGGCTCTTCAGGCATCGTTCTCGGCACTATAACAGGCGTACAGTCAGTTTCCGGTCTGGTGAAAAACCGGAATGGCCGTACACATGAATATGTGCTTCAAACTACTTCGCCCAACGCCTTGATCGTTGTTCTCCAAGTTTTTCACCTCCTAAAAATACTGCAAAGGGATTATAGCACAGTGATGCGCTGAATTGAACATCATTTTACAAGAAAACAGGCAAAAATCGGTATGAACGGCTATAATTAGAAACGGCGCCGGTGCAGCGCCGCAGAAGGCAGCAAAACTCATCGAGAGGGAACAGTGTTGTATAGAGTATTCGTTATCAATCCGGGTTCGACATCCACTAAGGTGGCGCTTTTTGAGGACGGCGTGAACGTCTGGGAGAAGAAGATATTCCATGAGGCGGAGGATCTTGCCGGATTCGGTTCCGTCAACAGTCAGCTTGACTACAGATACGGCATCATATGCAGGACGCTGGAAGAGGACGGCATAGATCTCACGGGGATCGATGCCATCGCGTGCCGTGGCGGAAGCTCCTGCACCGTTGAGAGCGGAGTATACAGAGTAGGGCAGAAACTGATAGAAGATACCAGGAATGCCGCGGGCGGAGCGGAGCACGCATCGATGCTGGGAGTCCAGCTGGGTGAGATGTTCCGCATTCGTTTCGGAGGCCAGTTGTTTACAAGGGATCCGATCGTGGTGGACGAATACAGCGACCTCGCCAGGATGACCGGAATAAAGGGACTTTACCGCTCGATCTCATCGCATGCACTCAACCAGAAAGCTATCGCCAGAAGATATGCGGCGGAGACCTGCCGGAGATACGAGGACCTGGACCTGATAGTAGCGCATATAGACGGAGGGATCACTATCGCAGCACACAGACACGGGAAGATGGTGGACTGCAACAGCGGAGCCGGCGGGGACGGGCCGTATACTCCCAGCAGGATCGGCAGCACGGGCGTAGCGGATCTGGTGAGATCGGATCTCATACGGGATCCCGAAAAGGCATATCATATGTGCAACACCGGAGGAGGTCTCACAGATCTGCTGGGGACCAACGACGCAGATCAGGTGCTCGGAAGGATAGAGGAAGGGGACGCTGCCGCAGAGAGAGCCTGGAACGGCATGATCTATCAGATCTGCAAGCAGATAGGAGCCATGGCCACAGTGCTGGAAGGAAAGGCGGAAGCCATCCTGCTCACCGGAGGCCTCGTGAGATACGCCAGCATCACGGAAGGAATAGAACGCAGCTGCGGATGGATAGCTCCTATACACGTGTATCCCGGAGAGGCAGAGATGGAAGCTCTCGCTGACGGAGCACTCGGAGCGCTGAGGGGAGAGATCGAGCCGAGAGAGTACACCGGCATCCCGGTGTTCAGCGGGTTCGGTGATTGAATACTGCGGCAGGATATGAAATAATAGTCGAAGACATCAAATGCGAGACAGGAGACGATACATGAAAGAATTGACGACATGTCCCATCTGCCATGAGGACAGCGCGTTCATAGAGACAGAAGGCGGCTGGTGCGTATACGTACAGTGCGGCCACTGCGGGACACATACAGCGTTCCATTCCTTCCATGGCGAAGAGGAGAAGGAGAGAGCGGAAGAGGCGGTGGTCCGGCTCTGGAATATGGGCAAGGTAATAGTGGAATCCAGGACCGAGTGACAAAGATCAACAGATATATGAACTCCGGCAGGACATGAAGTCCCGCCGGAGCGTTTTATTCAATACGTTTTTTAGGTTAAGTCTTTTTGCCGAAAAGACCGCGGATATCGGCCCATCTCAGTTTTCTGATGGCGATGTCCAGCAGCGTCAGCGCGCAGCATGCCGCGGCTATTATCAGGATAGGATCGCGGTAAACGACAGTGTCGGGAGCGACAGCGGAAGCAAGGACCTCCGTATCGCTGGTCAAAACACCTCCGGTGCCTGCCGTGATCTGTTCCATCGTGCTCATTCCGTCGGAAGTGAATGAATCGTACTCGTCGGAGTAGTCCACTGCGAAGAAGGAATTCAGGTAGTCAACCACGTTTCCGTCGGAATCCTTGAGGGCGAAGGTGACGTCATAGGCGCCTTCTCTGTCGGCGACGAATGAGCACTTAAAGGTGTTCTTCTGTGCCGGGCTCATGGCCAGAGTATGGCTTCCGTGCACGTTCGATACCTGGATCTCCGCGGTCACCGGAACGGCCGATCCGGCGGTGTGGAGAACTGCGGATATGGTCTTTCCTCTGTTCGTGATGTCGGCTGTCATGGATGATCCGTGAGGTTCCGACGACAGGGTGGTCGAGATCATCCTCTTTATCATGGTCCTGCCCGCCTCGGAGGAGAACCATTCCTGGCACCAGCCGTCGGAGAGATCGGACGTGAAGACCGCCGCTTTGCCTTTTCCTGAGTCGCAGACCGCGTAGACGGGAACTCCCTCGGAGGTGCTTATGTAGGCTGTGTTGCCTTCCTTGAGCGCGGTCGGCATATAACCCTTTATGACGGGCAGATCGTAGTCCGTGAAACCTTCCGTTATCTCGCTGTCCTGGGATATGACGAGCTCGCTCTCGCCAAAGTGTACGGCACTCATTGACTGCTTTTCAGCCTCACCGAGTATTATGCTCGGCAGGTCGTCTGAGGTCGTGGCGTAGGAGAAATGCCCGCATCCGTCCTGAGCCAGGGCGGCCAGGATGGTGGA
>JAFYZY010000050.1 GCA_017548485.1 Oscillospiraceae bacterium
CATCAGCAAGGACGAGAATGAGTTCCAGGTGCTGCTCAAGAAGCACGCGCCTCCGTCCAAAGCCGTGATAGCGTTCATAGGCATCTATATCGCGCTGCTCATATTCAGCCTCTTCTATCTGTGAACACCGGCCGGACAGGCGTCCGGCCTTTTCTTTCAGATCAGCGAATATGTCTTTGACATACCTGATTATTGTTGTTATAATCTATTGTCGTCTTACGACAAAATCCTTGTCCGCAGCCTGACTGCGGACCGTAAAGTCCAAAAGGAGGAAAACGAAATGCAAGCCAGTTATGAAACCATCTTGGTTGTGAGTACTGCACTTGACGAGGAAGCCACAAAGGCTCTTGTCACAAGGTTCACTGACCTCATCTCCGCCAACGGCTCCGTAGAGTCCGTGGACGAGTGGGGAAAGCGCCGTCTTGCATATGAGATCAACGATGAAAAGGAAGGAAACTATTTCCTTATCAACTTCACCGCAGACACGGATTTCATATCAGAACTCAACCGTATCTATGCGATCACCGATGGTCTGCTGCGCACTATCGTAGTACGCAAAGATCAGTGATCCGTCATCCGATCATATTGATTTAGGAGGTCTACATGCTCAACCAGGTATCTTTAATGGGAAGACTCACAGCAGATCCTGAACTGCGCCACACACCGAACGATGTTGCTGTCACCACATTCACGGTCGCAGTCAACCGTTCATATGTCAAGCAGGGTGCCGAGCGCCAGGCCGACTTTATTGATGTTGTTGCATGGCGCAATACCGCAGAATTCGTCTGCAGGTATTTCAAGAAGGGTCAGATGATCGCCGTAACGGGATCGATCCAGACCAGAAACTATCAGGACAGAGAAGGCAAGAACCGCAAGGCAGTCGAGGTCGTGGCAGACAACGTCTACTTCACCGAGAGCAGGAACAGCACTTCCGGAACATCCGCAAGCAGCCCCGCTTATGACTCCGTCGACGAGCAGGAAAAGAACACTTCTTATTCTGCCGGCAGCGTTGACGATTTCACAGTCGTCGCGAATGATGAGGATCTTCCCTTCTGAAAAGTATTCACAAGGAGTAAATGATGGAAAATAACGTGGAAGTTGCCGTCCAGGCAACAGAGAATGCTTCTACAGAGCAGCGTCCCGCCGCAAGGCAGGAAAACAGTGAGCGCCCGCAGCGCCAGTCCTATAACCGTCAGCAGCGCCGCAGGAAGGTCTGCACCTTCTGCACAGAGCGCGACGCCGTCATCGATTATAAGAACCCCGCTCAGCTCCGCAAGTTCATCTCCGAGAGAGGAAAGATCCTTCCCCGCAGAATGACCGGAACATGCGCGAGGCATCAGCGCGAGCTCACAGTCGCCATCAAGCGTGCCCGTCAGGTTGCACTGCTTCCCTACATCAGCGACTGATACAGGAGAAGTATTCGTCCGCAGATCCCTATGGATCCGCGGACGTTTTCTTTTCCGGAACCGGTTTGAAAACAAGACCTGTTTTTTATATATTGGTAGAATGGCGAGTGAAAAGAAGAAAAAGAGATATCTGTTCATCATACTGGCATCCGTCTTCCTGGCGCTTGTCCTGGCTTCCTTTGCGGTGATATCCGTCAACAGCGTTTCCTGCTACGACAGGAGCAACAGGCTCTTCTCCGGCGAGAAATATTTCTATTACAACGGCCAGCTGATAATCAGGGATCCGGACATAAGGGACAACCTCTACAAACAGGAATACTTCCGCATGAAGGACGGACGTCTCTACTATGAGGAAGAGGGAGTCAGTTCCTGGTTCGGCATAGACGTCTCGGGTTATCAGGACTGGATACGCTGGAGCCGCGTGGCGCAGGACGGCGTTCAGTTCGCATTCATCAGGCTCGGCAACAGAGGTTATTCCAGCGGGATAATATACAAAGACTCAAAGTTCGAATACAACTACACAGAGGCGCGCCGCAACGGCATTCCCGTCGGGCTCTACTTCTTCTCACAGGCGCTCAACGACGAGGAGGCTGTAGAAGAAGCGGATTACATCCTCAGGCAGCTCAACGGGCGCGTCCTTGATCTGCCTATAGTATTCGACTGGGAATATGTCGCTGCCGATGCAAGGACCGGAGACATCACTCCGGAGGCGCTCACAAGCGCGTGTGACGCTTTCTGCAGGAGGATAGAAGAGAGCGGATACTCCGCCATGGTCTACACCAATCTCTATACCGCCTACAACAGATACAACTTCAGCGAGATCAGCGATAAGTATATCTGGCTGGCCCAGTTCAATGACTACCCGACCTTCCGGTACTACTTCGACGTGTTCCAGTACTCCTGCACCGGCAAGGTACACGGCATAGACGGAGAAGTGGATCTGAACATCATGTTCGTCGATCCCAAAAGTTTCCTGAAGCGAACAGGTTCCGTCTGATAGGATGATGATGATAAGAGGACAGCTCCGCTTTGCCGGCGGAGCTGTCCTCTTATATCTAGATATCAGTAACTTCTCTTGATCTTGTTGGTGGACGTCTTCGGGAAGGGCTCTTCCCTGATGACGACCTTAGTGACCCTCTTGTAGTTCGGCAGTCCGGAGAGCGATGCGTCGATGTCGGACAGTATCTCCTGTTCGCTCTTTCCATCTCCTCCTTCTCCCAGGAACACCTCGGCAAGCAGAGAATACTCGTCTCCCATGTCGTTCTTCAGTCCCTGGACCACGACTTCCTCTATGTAGGGGATCCCCTGGATATAGCCCTCTATCTCCTCCGGGTATACGTTCTTCCCGTTGTTGAGGACGATTATGTTCTTCTTCCTTCCGGTTATCACAAGCTGGTCTTCCGCGTCGATATATCCGTAGTCTCCGGTGTAGAACCACCCGTCCCTAATGACCTCCGCGGTCTTCTCGGGCTGTTTGTAGTAGCCCTTCATGACCGTGTCGCCCTTGACGCAGATCTCTCCGATGCCTTCCTCGTTGGGAGAGTCTATCCTCCATTCGAGGCAGGGCAGTCTCTTGCCGACAGTATCGTAGGTGATCGTTCTCTCATGGTTGACGGATACCAGCGGAGAACACTCGGTGATCCCGTAGCCTCCTACCAGATAAATGCCGATATCATTGAAGAATTCCCCTATCTCGGGTCTTATCGGGGCTCCTCCGCAGACGATCTTGATAAGTCTCCCGCCGAACACGTCTCTGAGCGACTTGAAGATCATGGGTCTGAGATCGATGCCGACCTTCCTGAGCTTTCTGGAAAGCTTGACTGCTTTGCCAAACGACTTCTCCTTCCCCTGCTGCTTTATGTTCTTCATGATGCTGGAATACATGAATTCCGCCAGCGCGGGAACGATATATACATAACTCGGCTGGTATCTCTGCAGATCCTTGACGATCCTTCTCAGCGATGAGTTGAGACACAGCGTCGAATGGTAATGCAGACTTACGAGGATGTCGGTGACCGATTCATATGTGTGATGATACGGCAGCACCGAAAGACCCTTGTCGTATATCTGCGACACATGCAGCCCGTAGTATACGCAGGACACCAGGTTGTGCTCTGTGAGCATTACACCTTTTGCGATACCGGTGGTACCTGAAGTGTAAACGAGATACTTCATGTCATACTCGTCGGAATGCAAAGCGTCGTAGGCAGCCCTGTCAAGGCCTGCTCCATGCTCCAGCAACCTGCGGTACGAGATGAACTCTCCGTCATCCTCCTCAGCGCCGAACAGGATGAAGCACTTTACTGCAGGCAGACTGTCTCTGTTCTCTCTCACCCACTGCTCGTGCTTCCTGCTGACGAACATCACGGTCGCATCGCTCTCGGTCAGGACGTGCAGTTTGTCTCTGGGAGGAAGTTCTCCGTCCACCGGGATAAACACACCGGCGCTCTTGAGCACGGTGATATACGCGCAGATCCACTCAAAGCTGTTCTCGCTGAGACACGCGACATGAGCGTCCCCGTAGCCCAGCTCGGTCAGCGCTGCGCCAAGATCCTCCGTGATGTTGTAGAACTCGCGGTAGGTCACATGTACGATCTCGTCGCTGTCTCCGCGGGTGAACTGATAGGCGTCTCTGTCCGGACAGTCCGCAACGGCCAAGTCCAGCATCTCCCTGATAGAATGGAACGGAACCGGTTTGTAATCGACTCTGTTAAGCATCCTTCTGCTCTTTTCCCTCAGTATGTACCTCAGTCGTCCAGATATTCGTCGTCATCACCGATGTACTTGACACCGGTAAGTGACTTCGCGTAGATGGCGGCGAAGCATGCGATCGTCACAGCCGCGACCGCAAAACTCGCAGCGGCAGACAGCGCTACTCTTGCAGCGATCTGGCTGCTGTCTTCTCTTTTCCTGACTGTTTGTCTGGCCATGATATCATCTCCTTTCAGCCTGAAACGGTACTGAGAACAGTATAGCCTCAGACGGAGGAATAATCTTGAATAAAATGTGAAACAAATCGCTTATTATGTCATTATTTCAGATCACCACTGCGCTATCCTGTCGAGCATCTCCTTCGTGTTCAGCACGCCGTAGGCAAAACCTTTTCTGACCAGTTCCTCCGGAACGAAGTCGTCATACTTCTCGAACAGCGGGACCTCCTTGGGATACACGAGCTCCATAGCGTCGAGTTCCTTTGCCGCCTCCTCCTTCAGGACGCGGAAGAACTCCTGTTCGTCTGCCCGCATCTTGAACTGGATGAAGTACGGTCTCCAGCTCTCGATCCCTCTTATTCCCAGTTTCTCTCCGCAGCGTATCTTGAGGAACCTCTCCAGCGCCAGGAACGAATATGTCCCGAGCCACGGGAACAGGCACCACATATTGCCGCCGAGGCATACCAGAGGCCTGTCGGCGACGCCTGAGATCGCAGCCGTCCTCCTGGATCCCTCCAGCCTCGCGACTGCATTCTTCATGAGATACGGATAAATGTCGTCCTCTTTGAGGACTTTTCTCATCCTCTCAAGGACCTTTGTGCTGATGTCTCCGGGGCATTCACCGAAATACGCGGGCACCTTTCCCTCAACATGCTCTACGTACACCAGCTTCCGCTTGTGGTCTATCTCGAGAACGTTCCATACTTCTCCGGCAAGCGCTACCTTTTCTCCCACCGGAGGCGGCTGTACGATGGTCCCGAGCTCGCTGGACTCGCACCTCACCGTATATTCCTCATTCTCCTGAAACACCGCGTAGAACCGGAAGGAATTCGTCATCCTCTCTCCTGCGAGTCCCACGATAAGTCCTCCTCTCTCGGTGCGGGCGATCTGGTCCGTCTCGACAAGATGCCTGAGCAGGATCCTGTAGTCATCCTGGGTGATCTTCCTGAAAGGTGTGAGGCTGAGGACCCTGGAAGCAAGCGCTGCAGGGCTCAGTTCTCCCTCCCCCGCCAGGGTGCACAGGGTCTGATGATACAGCAGGCTGAAAGGGAGCCTGTCGGTGTTCTGAGGCTCCACCCACTTCGACTCGCGGTACAGC
>JAFYZY010000051.1 GCA_017548485.1 Oscillospiraceae bacterium
GAATTCCGGTCTGGGAAGTCCTGCTTCTTCAAATGCCTTCATTATCGTAGGTATTCCGGAATACCTGTTTTCAGTCACTCTCAGGAGTTCAAGCATATTGGCCAGTGCTGCGTTTCTGGTCTCCGGTCTTCCTTTCCCAAGCTGACTGACTGAACCGCCGCCGTAAAGGCCTCCTTTGCTGATGATCTCCATCCGGTCGCGGTACATTTCGATACTGATCGGCGTATTCTCTGTCAGAATACTGTAATCACGGTGAATTAGTGCGTTAAGAACAGCTTCTCTGACTGCAATGACCGGATATTCATCCTTATCGGCGCGATGCCCGTTTTCATCAATAATGGTCTTGGTCCTCATGCATCTGCGGACGAATTCAACAGCTTCCTCAAGCATTTCGGGAATAGAACCGGTGATACGTTTGTTGTCCAGAAATCTTGCCCCGTCTGCATCTGTATCCCCCATCTCAGTCCCGGGCACAGAGACTGCTGTTATACATAGCTGCGGGAACCATGTCTGCGGGAACATTGAAAAGGTCATAACTCCGGCAAGAGTAGCTTCGCCCTTTACCGTGATCCCCATTAGTTCCAGGATCTCGGAATCAGAAAGCGCCGCAATGTTCTTTCTTTCATGTTTTACAGCTTCAAGATACTGTTTCAGGCGGTCTTTGTTAAAGAATTCCTCTCTGCAATCCGGAACCGGTCTGAGTTCATCCCTTATCTTTCTGCGGAAAGCTTCATAACTGTATACCTCATATTCGCTCATAGGTTCATCTGCGTCTCCTACTCGGACGTAGGACCCTCTCAGTCTCCCGGCTCCCTTATAGAACACCGGTCTGTTCCAGTATTCAACAGGCGGTATCTCGGCAGCAAGAACCAGTTTTCCGTCTATCTCAGCGCTCGTAAAAACTGCCCTGACGTTCGGTTCCATCTGTCCGCACGCTTCCATGGCTTTTTTTTGAGCATTCTCAATATCATACACTCCTACCACATTGTAATCCTTCCTTTCGGATACCCCGAAAAGGATTATTCCGCCTTCATCCTGATTGGAAAAAGAGGAGAGCGTATCATATATCTTTTTCGGAAAATCGACCTGAGCCGCTTTCAGTTCCACAGTCTGAAATTCCGTCTTTCTGTCCTGGATCGTTCTTACAAGACTGACAAGTTCTTCTTCTCTCATAAGCTGTATCCTCCTATCATCTTAACAACCATTTTATCACTTTTTGATAAGAATGCCAAGTATTTCTTGTGTTTGCCAACTAATTCTAGCGGTATGACAACTTATTAGCATGTGTTTGCCAACTTATTTCTTTAATATGCCAAGTACTTTGCCAAGCAGTTGGCATCCTTCACGGATCCGGTCAATTGCGGTGCTTAAACATATCTGCAGGACAGTTCACAAAAAAGCCTGTGGGCTTGCACAGGCTTACTGAAAGATCTATTTGCTTACGCCTGCCAGTCAGGGCGTCGCTGTCACATAGGGCTGCTCGTACGGGATATCCTTGTCTGCGCAGGGTCCTTCTCTCCACATCTGGAAGAACCTTCCCAGAGGCACAGTGTAATAGCCGTCCTGGAAATGGTCCGTGACGTCGTACGGATCCGCGATGATCAGCACGTCGTCATAAGGGTCGTCAGTGCCGCAGGTATCCAGTCCTATGAGCACCTGCCAGTGGCCTGCCCAGTCCACCCAGTCGAACATGACCGGCGTGCCGGCGTCCAGTTTCTCTATAAAGAACTCGCGGCACTCTTCTATGGTCTCAAACTTCTTCTTTATGTCTGCGTGGCATTCTGTATTCCATCCTATGGACCGGAAGAACTCCGCCAATCCCTCTACAGTCGTCCCTCTGGTGGGATGGGTACCCGCTGCCTCGCAGATCTGCATCTCGTTGTAACCGTGACATCCGTAGTGCTCCAGCACCATCAGCGCCGATGCGGCGCCGCAGGAATACTCGGTGGTCTGCTGATATGTTTTGAAATGAGGGATGATGTGCAGTCCGTCTCCGCTCTCCATGTCATAGAAGTCGTTGAACCTGTAGTATCTGCTGTCAGCGTGATCGAGCGAGCCTGCGAATGCGTCCGCGCCGTATTCGTCATCCAGTGTGTCCATCGACGGATCGCAGTCTATCACGCGGGGCTGCGGAAGCGCTCCCAGATCCATCGCGTCTATTATCTCTCCTGCGCAGCCTTCTGCAGTTCTGAGGGATGTGTCGACCGTGATGTCATATCCGTCCTTCGGGTAGAGGTAATCATAGGATGCCTGAGCTGAACCCGCAGCTCTGTTGCCCCTGCGCTGCTCTCTCTTCAGAAGAACGTCTATGGGACAGGTCACCCTTACCCTGACGACAGGCGCCGTGTCAGTAAGCTCCATGAACTGATCATAGATCCTCTCACTCGTTATGACGTGATCCACGATGACACCGTCTGTCTTTTCAAGAGCCTGGCGCGCCGCTTCGCATATCTCCCCGTTTATCTCCCACACGTCGTCCTCGTAGATGGTCTCGTCCTCTGCGATCTTCATGTGGTCGTCTATGGAGACGATCTCATATGTCCTGTTTTTATCTTCCTTAAGTTTCTTCCTGAGGGCCTTCGCAAGCGTGGATTTTCCGCTGCTGGAAGGTCCGTTCAGAAGGATTATCTTCTTATCCATTTTCACTCCGGATACCGTTGTGTTATTTTTCGCTGCTCACATAGGGATTCTCAGGCTCCGGCAGTTCCCTGTCAGCCTGTTCCGGCAGCTCCGGGGCTTCTTCAGGTACGGGAGCTCCCTCGACGTGAGGTCTCAATGAGACGTTGTATCTCTCGACTTCCCTGTTCTTGCGGAAGAATACTATCATGACGATGATCAGCACCACCGATATGAACGCCAGTATCACCGGCGTGAACAGGAAGAAGTCCCCGTATTCACTGAGCTCCTGCGACAGCGTGAAGTCGTACAGCCCGTGATATAGGTACGGGATCAGGAACGCCAGCACCTTGTACTTCTTCTCTCCGGTGTAGAGCGCCTTGCCCCAGAAGTATCCCGTGATCAGCCCGAATATACCGTGCATCATGGTCAGGCCTCTGACTATCATCTGGCCCGCTCCTGAGGTGAAGGCATATACGACGGATTCCAGCGTCTCGAACCCGAGGCCGGAAAGGATCATGTAGGCCGTGACGTCCAGCCAGGAATACTCGCACTCGCTCTCTCTGAGGACCTTGAGGAACGCCCTTATCTTGAAGACCTCCTCCAGCAGCGCCGCAAAAATGAAATCCTTGATGAACTGCTCGACGAACACGTTGATATCCATGAGCCCCGTGAGGCTGCACAGGATGTTCAGAAGGAGCGCGCAGGGCACCACCGGGAAGGTGGATTTGATCCCGTTCAGGAACGCCTTTTTGCAGTCCTCGGCGTATCCCGGTTTTCCGGGGTTCCTCTTTCTGAGTATCAGGTATGCGATCAGCGCGGGCACGGAGCTCGCGAGAAAAGCCAGCACAATATCCATATGTTTCCCCTTAAAAAGTCTTGTACAGCGCTACGGTCTCCTCCACTTCGGAGAAGCCGTTTTTCTTATAGAAATCAAATGCCGGGAAGTCCCTCTCGGTCTGCAGATATATGCAGTGCAGATCCATCGTTCTGAGGTCGTCCTCGATCTTCGACATAAAGAAAGATCCCAGTCCCCGGCCCTGCCTGTCAGTCCTGACGCAGAACTCGTCTATCATATACTCTGTTCCGGAATACCAGTGCCGGATATTCCCGAGCGCCAGTCCGATCAGTTCATCACCTTCGAAAAGGCCGTAGGACAGCGATCTGTCCTGCCCCGTCAGATCCGTTATGTAGCTGTCCAGCTGGACCGGATCCGACCAGTCGTCGTACCAGGGCGCTGCGCAGAACACCGACGAGAACAGTTCCTTTATGATCTCTTTATCAGACGCGGGATCCAGCCTGCGGAAAGATAGTTCTCTGTCTTCCATATCTGCCTCTCATTGATTATCAAATGGATCTGATGAACAGCTGCTCATGGGTGTCGAATACTGTGTC
>JAFYZY010000052.1 GCA_017548485.1 Oscillospiraceae bacterium
CAGCAGTCTCGCGTCGGTGGCCGAGATTCGGTTGTGATGGTCAATGGAGATAGGTGTTAGTGGGGAGATGTAGATCTTGAACTTGTCCCCGGCGGGGATGTTCTCGGTCATCTCCTCGTTGAGGGCGTGGATGCCTTCTATCACAAGCAGAGTGTTCTTGTCTATCTTTGTGATCTGCTTTCCGAACACCTTTCCGGGTATCGAGAAATCGTAGTGGGGGATATCCACTTCTTCTCCGTTGAGGAGAGCCTGTATCTGATTGCGGAACAGTCCGGTGTCTATGGCTCTGATGGATTCCAGGTCCGCGTCACCGTTCTCGTCGTAGACCCTCTCGTGGAACTCCTTGTAATAGTCGTCGGTGCCCATATACAGCGTCTTGAAGCCGTTTACTCTGAGCTGTATGCAGAGTCTCTTCGCGAAGGTGGTCTTGCCGCTGGATGAGGGACCGCAGATGAGGACCACGCGGCTGCCTTTCTCCTTTATCATGTCGGCAATGTCGCTGATCTTCTTCTCATGGAGCGCCTCCTGCAGGAGGATAAGATCCGATATGCCGCCTTCGATGATGTTCTCGTTGAGGTCGCAGACGTAGTTGACGTCCATTAGCTGACCCCACCTTATGGCCTCAGAGTAGGCGGCGTACATCTTGGGCTGCTCGACATATTCGGCAACATGGGTCGGATCGCCCTGCTGCGGATACTGCAGGATGAGCCCGCTGCGGTACTGTCTCAGACCGAAGTACTGTATATAGCCGGTGGATGGGACCAGGATGTTGTAGAAGATCTGCAGTTCATCGTCCAGAGAATAGAGCTGGACGTCGTCGATGTTGGTGATGCTCTCCAGCAGCTTCATGGTCTCCTTCTGGTGCTGCTTCCTTGCTACGATCATGGCGCCGTCCTTGGTATAGTGCTCCTTGGTGATGGGCATGTCGGCATCCACGATCTCCCGCATGCGGTCTTCTATTTCTTTGATGTTGTCGGCATCGATCTTGTGCGTCAGCGTGACGAATATACCCATGTTGAGGGCGTTCCTGATGCTGACCCTTACATCTTTGCCGAGCACGTCATGGACTGCCTTGATGAATACCATCACCAGGCTGTTCTGATATACCTGCCAGGCCTCCTGATTCCTTAGATCGAGAAACTCTATATGTGAATCGTGGGTGAGCTTGTGCGTGAATGCCCTGTACGCGTTGTCCAGCTTTGAAACATACACGGGCAGGGGAAGCTCGTCCCTCACGTCCTTGAGAACAGTTTCCACGTCAGTGCCTTCCGGATAGGAGAGCTCTCTGTTATCTAGATTCTGGATATAAACTTTATACATGACCGGTACCGTCCGTATCTGTGGAATTATCGTCGTATTATGATCCTATTATACAAGTTAATAATGGGAGAAAGATAGAAAACGTTCAGTTAAAATGGAACTGACTTGTGTATAATTGATACAGACATATATCCTTACACACATCAGACAGACGAGAGAGGAGTATATATAAATGCAGGAAAGGTATTCGTCGCTTTTTTCGCCGGTAAAGATCGGCAGCGTGACCCTCAAGAACCGCGTTATCCTGACAGCCATGGGAGGAACGTCGTTCCTCGGACATGACGGAAAGTTCAACCCTCATATCAGAGACTACTATATGGCCAGAGTCCGCGGAGGTGTCGGACTGATCGTCCCGGGCGTAACCGGAGTCAAGGACGCCAGCGGCGGTTATCTCTATGAAAAGGAGGACATCTTCCTCGGACCCGTAAAGGAAGTAATAGACGAGATACACTCCTACGGAGCAAAGTACTTCTTCCAGCTTGGAGCCGGCTTCGGGAGAGCCCAGCTCATAGGTCTTGGGCCCGGAATGGACGAAGCCACCCGCAATGCGCTGATGGTGGCGCCTTCCGACGGTATACCCAACGTCTGGATGCCGGACCTCAAGCACAGGGGACTTACCAAAGAGGAGATCCACGATCTGGTGGATGCCTTCGGGAAGTCGGCGCTCATGTGCAAGAAAGCCGGCATAGACGGCGTGGAGATCCACGCCATCCATGAAGGTTACCTTCTGGACCAGTTCACCATATCCAGCACCAACGAGAGGACCGACGAGTACGGCGGAAGCCTGGAGAACAGGTTCCGCTTCATCACGGAGGTCATCAGAGAGATAAAGAAGACCTGCGGAGAGGATTTTCCCGTAATGATCCGCTACAGCGTCTCCAGCAAGATGCGCGGATTCAACGCGGGAGCTCTTCCCGGGGAGGATTACAAGGAGTTCGGACGCAGCCTGGAGGAGAGCCCCGCTGCGGCGAGACTGCTGGAAGCGGCAGGAGCGGATGCTCTGGACGCGGACAACGGCTCCTACGACTCCTGGTGGTGGGCTCATCCTCCGGTATACATGCCGCTGCACTGCAACTTCCCGGAGGTCTCCTACATCAAGAAGTTCGTCAACATCCCGGTGTTCTGCGCCGGACGCATGGAGGACCCCGCGTTCGCGGACAAGGCCATCGCTGCCGGAGAGATCGACGGTATAGGCGTGGCGCGCCAGTTCCTGGCAGACCCGGAATGGCTCAACAAAGCGAGGGAAGGTAGGGAAGAGGACATCAGGCCCTGCATCGCCTGCCACAACGGATGCTTCGGCATAAGCCTCGTCAGAACTCCCGTGTCCCGCGGCATGAGCATGGCTCACTGCGCGGTCAACCCCACGGCGATGGAGGAGACCGAGTGGGATCTCACGGAAGCCGGGACAAAGAAGAACATCGCCATAGTAGGCGGCGGCGTGGGCGGCATGGAAGCGGCCCGCATACTCACTCTCAGGGGACACAGAGTCACGCTCTTTGAGAAGACCGGCGAACTGGGCGGCGTGTTCATCGCGGCAGCGGCTCCCTTCTTCAAGGAGAAGGACAGGATGCTGCTGGACTGGTACAGGCACCAGATGCAGAAACTTAACGTCGATATCAGACTCAACACGGAAGCGAAGGCGGAGGACCTCAGGGAATTCGATGAGATCATCGTCGCCACAGGCTCCGCACCGAGGAAGCTGGATCTCCCCGGACTGGACGATGAGAGAGTCGTCGAGGCCATCGAATACCTCAGGGATACGAAGCCGGTCGGAGACGACGTCGTAATCATCGGCGGAGGTCTCACAGGAGTGGAGATCGCCTACGATCTGGTAAAGAAAGGCAAAAAGCCCACAGTGGTGGAGATGCAGGACGACATCCTGCAGGTGCCGGGCCTCTGCGCGGCGAACTCCAACATGCTCAGGGAGATAATCCGCTTCTATGAGATCCCCGTTTACACATCCGCGCGGGTCGCGGGAGTGGAGAGCGGAGACAGGCTCACGGTAAAGATAAACAGAGACGGTAAAGAGCAGACTATCGAGACCGACAGCGTGGTGATGTCCGTCGGATACGTACCGGTACATACGGTGTCCGACGCCCTCGCGGAAGAGGGAGTCTCGGAGGACAGGATCCATGTGATCGGCGACGCGCGTGAGGTGGGCAACCTGATGAGCGTCATCCGCGAGGCCTATGAGCTCTGCTACAGCCTCAGACAGGAGAATCAGAATGA
>JAFYZY010000006.1 GCA_017548485.1 Oscillospiraceae bacterium
ATCCTGAGCAGCATCATTCCTGTTCCTCCTTCTTCTTTCCGAGCAGCAGCGTCTTGATCACTGCCGCCGCGGCGCAGAACAGCGCCAGGAAGATCACCGGCAGTTTTGTGAACCTGATGTACAGGAACGACAGCGCCGCCAGTATCCACAGGAAAACGTCCTTTTTCTCACTTATGTCTTTGAAGATCCCTATTGCGAAGTTGAGTACCAGCGCCACGGCCCCGGCCTGCATGCCCTTCATGAACAGGGCCACATAGCTGTTCTCCACGATGAAGCGGTAGAATACCGTCACCAGGATCATAAATACTATGGGAGGTATGACGCAGCCGGTTATCGCGGCGAGCGCTCCGGGTAATCCCGCGACATGGTATCCGATCAGTCCCGAGGCGTTTACGCCGATGGGACCGGGAGAGCTCTGGGCCAGCGCCGTGCAGTCGGAGAGCTCCTCTTTTGACAGCAGGCCGTGTTTATTCACGAACACCCGCTCCATCACGCTGACCATGGCATAGCCCGAGTTCGCCGTGCTGCTGATCAGCAGAGTGTTCAGGAACAGTATCAGAATTTTCTTCAGTTTGCTTTTTTCTTCCATCTTATTGTCCTTGCGGGTATTCCGTTTCGGGCAGAAATCGGTGATAATTATTTCTAGTATTAATTATATCCTATAACTGTACGGGCAGGATACCGGATATGGCAGCACAGAGCTTCCGGATAAGGACAGGCAACTCCGTTCTGAGAGCGGAGCATGCTCTGCGGCGCGCTTTTCCCCTGAAACGACTGAATACCGCGTCCGCCGAGAGGAACTACTCGTTCAACAATGCGAGGGACATCCGCTCCCGGGCCGTCAACGACCAGTCGGACGGCAGGGAGACCGGCGTGGCCGCCCTCAGGCTCGGCGACACCGTCATGAAGGAGTCCGGGTGCGAGGTCATCGCCGCTTACAACGCACTCCTGCTGCTGGGAAAGGATGAGACTCTGTCGGCAGTCGCGAGGAGGTTCGAACGGACCGGCTGTCTGATGCGCTTCCCCTTCGTGAAGTACGGAAGGCTCGGCGTCAATCCGTACGACATCGGATCACTGATGGCCTCCTACGGCGTGGACTGTTCTCCTGTCTCGCTGGAGCAGATGTGTGAGCCCGGTCTGTATATCCTCTCATACTGGAACAGCCCCAGACTCAGAGACGGTCTGCACACCATAGCGGTACACAACAGGAACGGCATGTGCTTTCTGTACAACTACACCATGAAGGGACGCGCCGGATCTGTCATGACGCCTTCTCTCCTGGAAGAGACCTTCCGGGACGGATATATCACCGGATATAAACTGAACTGATCACAACAGGAGGATCACATATATGTCAAACATCAAGAAGCTCACCATCCTGCACTCCAACGACATGCACGGAGACTTCCTGCCGCAGATAGTCAACGGCAAGAGGACCGGAGGGCTTGCCATGCTCTCCGACTACATCACGACCACCCGCAGGGAGGAGGAGAACGTGCTGTACGCCATAGCCGGCGATATGTTCCGCGGCTCCATCATCGACTCGGAATACATGGGCCTGTCCACCATCGATCTTGTGAACCTGCTCATGCCCGACGTCGCCACCATAGGCAACCATGAAGTGGACTACGGTCTCGCCCATCTTCTCTTCCTGGAGAAGTGCGCCAGGTTCCCCATCATCAACGCGAACCTGTTCGTGACGCTCAACAACACCCGCCTGTTCCAGCCCTACATCAACCTCAAGGTCGGCGGCATGAAGATCATGTTCATCGGTATCCTTACCCAGGAGGTCCTGGCAACCGCACGCTCCGAGAAGGTCATAGGGACCTTCGTGGACATCGAGGAGGCGGCAAAGGAGATCGGCATCATCTGCGACAACTACCGCACCACAGACACCGACATGACCATCCTGCTGTCCCACATAGGCATTGAACAGGACCGCAGGCTGGCGGAACTCCTGAACCCTGAATGGGGCGTCAACTTCATCCTGGGCGGACACTCCCACACATTCATGGACGCTCCGGAAGTCATAAACGGCGTGCCCATCGTCCAGGCCGGCACAGGGACCGACATCATCGGCAGGCTCGATATCGAATTCGACAAGGACGAGCAGCATATAAAGGACTACAAGTGGGAATGCGTCCCCATCAACGAGGATACCTGCACTCCCGATCCGGTCATGGCGGAGATGATCGGAAGATACCAGTCGGTCACCGACGCCAAGTACAAGAGGGTCGTCACCAGACTGGCAAGGAAGCTCACCCATCCCTCAAGGGAGCAGGAGACCGAGCTCGGCAACCTCTACGCGGATATGATGCAGGACGAGTCCAGCTTCGACATAATGATGTTCGGCTCAGGCGCCATCCGCAAGAAGGAGCTGGGCCCGCTGGTGGAGTACCAGGATATGCTGGAGAACACTCCGTTCGACGACGTTGTTTGGATGTTCGAGGTCACCGGCGACCAGTTCAGGAAGATGGTCATGCACATCCTGCGTGACGACGCGTGGCTAGGCGAGACCGAGTTCTATCAGTTCTCCAGAGGAGTAAAGATAAAATACCGCAAGAGCACCCACTCCCTGGAGGAACTCAAGTTCAACGGTGAGGACATCACCGGGGACACAAGGCTCAAGATCGGTCTGCAGAACTACCAC
>JAFYZY010000053.1 GCA_017548485.1 Oscillospiraceae bacterium
CGCGTGGTTCTGAAGATGTGCGAAGCCGAGACCACCACAAAGAGCGGCATCATCCTCACGGAGACTGCGGCGGAGAAGCCCCAGGTCGCTGAGGTAGTCGCAGTGGGCCCCGGCGGAATGGTAGACGGATTCGACGTCGACATGGTAGTCGAAGTCGGCGACAAGGTCATCATCGGCAAGTATGCCGGGACCGAAGTCAAGATCGGCGACGACAAGTGCATCATCGTGCGTCAGAACGACATTCTGGCCAGAGTAGAAGACTAATTGATAACGAGGTGAATTGATAATGGCAAAAGATCTTAAGTACGGCGAGGAAGCGCGCAAGAGCCTTCAGGCCGGTATCGACAAACTTGCAAACACAGTAAAGATCACCCTTGGGCCCAAGGGCAGGAACGTCGTTCTGGACAAGAGATACGGCACCCCTCTGATCACCAATGACGGTGTCACCATCGCCAAGGAGATCGAGCTGGAAGACCGCTTCGAGAATATGGGCGCACAGCTCATCAAGGAAGCATCAACAAAGACCAACGACGCAGCCGGCGACGGAACCACGACAGCGACCCTCCTCGCTCAGGAGATCGTCCGTGAAGGCATGAAGAACGTCTCCGCAGGCGCCAACCCCATGGTCCTCAAGAAAGGTATCCAGACCGCAGTGGACGCTGCAGTCGAGAGCATCAAGGAAGCAGCCAAGCAGGTCAACGGCTCCAAGGACATCGCGAGAGTCGCGACCATCTCCGCTGGCGACGAGTCCATCGGTGACATGATAGCCGACGCGATGGAGAAGGTCTCCAACGACGGCGTCATCACCATCGAGGAGAGCAAGACTGCCGAGACATATTCCGAAGTAGTGGAAGGAATGCAGTTCAGCAACGGCTACATCAGCCCCTACCTCGTGACCGACGCGGAGAAGATGGAAGCAGTCCTCGACGACGCTCTCATCCTCATCACCGACAAGAAGATCAGCAGCATCCAGGAGATCCTGCCTCTGCTTGAGCAGATCGTCCAGGCCGGCAGAAAGCTCATGATCATCGCAGAAGACGTCGAGAGCGATGCTCTCGCGAACATCATAGTCAACAGGCTGCGCGGAACGTTCGTCTGCTGCGCGGCAAAGGCCCCCGGTTACGGCGACCGCCGCAAGGAGATGCTGCGTGATATCGCCATTCTCACAGGCGGCAAGGTCATCAGCGAGGAAGTAGGTCTCACCCTCAAGGACGCACAGCTGTCCGACCTCGGCAGAGCCGACAAGGTGCAGTGCAAGAAGGACAGCACCATCATCATGGGCGGCCACGGCGATCCCAATGAGATCGCAGCCCGTGTGGCTCAGATCCGCCAGGAGATCGAGAACACCACTTCCGACTACGACAGAGAGAAGCTCCAGGAGCGTCTCGCGAAGCTGTCCGGCGGCGTAGCGGTCATCCGCGTAGGCGCTGCGACGGAAGTTGAGATGAAGGAAAAGAAGATGCGCCTTGAAGACGCTCTCTCAGCGACCAAGGCCGCTGTCGAGGAAGGCGTCGTGGCAGGCGGCGGAGTCGTGTTCGTGAACGCGATCCCCGCGGTCCAGAAGGCAGCGGAAAGCCTCACCGGAGACGAGAAGACCGGAGCCAACATCATCATCAAGGCCCTTGAGTCACCGATCCGCCAGATCTGCGAGAACGCAGGCCTGGAAGGCTCCGTCATCATCGATGAGATCAAGCGCAGCGGCAAGACCGGATACGGCCTTGATATCTCCACCGGCGAGTTCGGCAACATGATCGATCTTGGAATCGTGGATCCTGCCAAGGTCTCCCGCAGCGCACTGCAGAACGCAGCGTCCGTAGCATCCATGGTGCTCACCACCGAGTCCCTGGTAGCTGACATTCCGGAACCGGAACCGGCAGCACCCGCAGGCGGCGGCATGGGCGGAATGTATTGATCCCCTCAGCTGAATGTATAACCAAATGGCCGGCACATTGTGCCGGCCGTTTTCATGTGTCTTGGAGCTGTATTCAAAAAGAGAAAGGTATCATTCTGTCATAGCAAGAGGAGAGGCAATTCTTATTGCCCCGGGGACGATCTCAAAATCCACTTCGGCGGGACTCCCTCCGTATTCGCCGTCAAGGGTCCACTCCACATGTTCCTGGGGAACGATATGTGCTCTCTTGATCTTCCGGAAGACGAAGAGGTCGTTGCTGAAGTCACCCTGCAGCAGTGAATAAAGTATATCCGTCAGATCAGCACCGTTCTCGGGATAACGGATGAGAAACAGCTCGAACTCGCCGTCATAGAGATTGCCCGGTGTCATTCCGGGGATCTTCTGTCCGCCGACGGAGAGAGAATTGCATATGCCTCCGAAGATATAATCTCCTTCGAAATCGCCGTTATCCGTTTCGATCCGCATGTGGCATTTTGTCTGCAGATGTTCCGGCGCAGAGACCAGAGCGTTAAGGATATAAGCCGCGTAACCGAAAGTGTTCTTGGCTTTCTGGTCCGTATTGTAACTGATGGCGGAGAATGCTCCGAACGCAGCGACATAATTGAAATAGAATCCGTTGAAACAGCCTATGTCATAATTCACATAGTTTCCGGAAGTAATGACAGAACAGGCTTTGTCCACATCCCGTACGAGCTTGAGATTTTTGGAGAAATCATTGGTGGTCCCGGCAGGGATATAGCCCAGTGACGGGCGGTCTTCCATTTTCATAAGCAGATTGACTGCGGCATTGACTGTACCGTCACCGCCGACACAGACCACCATGTCGTATTTGCGCTCATCAAGATAATCTGCAGGTCCCAGAACAACATCCTCTGCGATGGGACAGACAGTCGTTGAGATCCCTTTTTGAGCGAAATTCTTAACGATCCGGAACGTGCTGCTGCCGTTTCTTCCGTTGCCCGCTATTCCGTTGACGACGAGCAGGATATCAGTCATCATTACGACCTCCATTGGATCCAATTTTCACCTATTATAATCTTATGATATCATAGGGCAATAATCTACAGAAAACATTAACATGTTGTGCGAAACATGGGATATCGGTGCTTTTACAATAGGCGGTGCGGCAGTATATAATAGTTTTGTACAAAGAAGAAAAGGAGGACGGCAGATGGACGAGTTCAGATCGGCGGCGGAAAACGCGGGATCCGGGAAAGAGTATTTCTTTCACGCGGACGAGTTCAACGAGAAGGCGATAGCCGAGCTCGGCGAAGGAGCCGGGGGCGATGCCCTCGAATCCGAAGGAGAGAACATCAAGTTCGTCGGGACTCTGGCCAAAGCCGCCCTCATATCCATATTGGGGACGATCCTGATATTCCAGGCGGCACTTCCGCGAAAGATCATCGTACCTGACCCGATAAGAGCGGCGATTGGTATGGGAACGCATCCCCA
>JAFYZY010000054.1 GCA_017548485.1 Oscillospiraceae bacterium
ACCTCCATGAATCCTTCCGCATCCAGGAAGCTGCGGATCGCCGCGATTATAGCCGAGCGTCTGCGGAACACTTCCTTTGATTCGGGATTCGTGATGAGGTCCAGATATCTCTTGCGGTAAATCGTGTCGGAGTCAGTCAGTCCGTGGAACTTCTCGGGAAGAGGACGCAGGGACTTGCTGAGCAGTACGAGTTCAGATGCATGGATGGTGATCTCTCCCGTCTGGGTGCGGAAAACGTAACCCTTCACGCCGAGTATGTCGCCGATGTCCCATTTTTTGAATCTGGCATATGTGTCATCGCCCACGTCATCCCTTCTTGCGTAGACCTGGATGGTCCCGCTGCTGTCCTGCAGGTTGAAGAACGACGCCTTTCCCATGATCCTTCTGGTCATGACTCTTCCGGCGACCGATACCGTCACCTCGGGAGCGCCATCGGAAAAGTTCTCGACGATGTCCCTGGCTTTATCTCTGACATCATATGTCGTCACAAGGAAAGGATCGTTTCCTTCCTCTCTCATCGCAGCCAGCTTATCCCTGCGGACAGCTATCTGCTCGTTCTCATCCATCTCCTGGGGCTGTGCGGAACCGTTCACTCTGTTCTCTGCCATCTATAGGTATATCCTTTCCATAAAACAGGCCTCCGATACGATGCGGAGGCCGTTACGCTTCTGATAAAGAGCTTCTCAGAAAACCATCTTGGAGATATCCAGGATCCTGATCCTGAGCTCGCCGCCGGGCGTCTCTGCGATGACATCCTCGCCGGCTTTGTGTCCCACAAGAGCTGCTCCCAGAGGAGATTCATCCGAGATCTTGTTTTTCATGGCATCCGCTTCGCCGGAGCTCACGATCTCATATGTCTCTTCCTCGTCGTCATCGACGAACAGCACCTTTACCTTGACACCGATGACTACGTGATCCGTGGTGATCGAATCCTCATCGATCACTCTGGCATTCTGGAGCATCTTTTCCAGCTCGTTGATATGCGCCTCCATGATCGCCTGGGAGTTCTTGGCCTCGTCATATTCACTGTTTTCAGAGAGATCCCCGTGTGAAAGGGCTTCTTTTATAACCGCCGCCATCTCCTGGCGTTTGACCGATTTTAAATAATCGAGCTCCTTCTCGAGCTCGTCAAGCTTTGCTTTGCTGATAAGATATTCCTGCGCCATAGGATCGCCTTTCTGAGTAGAACTGTTTAACCACTATGTTATCGGATTATAAACAGTACTCATATGAAAGTCAAGGAAATACGGCACAAAAGAAACCGCCGCAGCGGCTGCTGCGGCGAATGATATCAGAACTCGGAATCCAGCATCTCCACAGCTTTTCTCAGCTGCAGATCCTGCAGGATGCTCGGTGCTCCGTCAGGCAGGACGAAATCGTCGAATGATGCTGTCACGAAGTCCGGAGTGACTCCTGTTTCGTTGTATCTCACCGACCCGCAGGCAAGCAGTTCGCACACGGGAACATAGATCGCCGTGCCGTCGGTAAACTGGTCGAATACTCCGTATGTGCCGCTGCCGCAGGTCTGTTCTCCCACGATGCGCACATTGTCGCATTCACCCATGGCTGCCGCGAACAGCTCGCTGTATCCCTTTGTGCCTCCGTTGACCAGCACCGCCGTCGGCAGGTCCACCTTTTCCTTGTCCGAGGTATACAGGACCTTGGTGTATCCGCCCTGATAGATGCCGGAGATCATAGTGCACTGACCTATGAGCTTATCCATGATCTTTGCGATGACGTTCAGGTCATACCCGCCGTCAGTGTTCCTGAGGTCCAGTATCAGTCCCTTGACTTCTCCCGAGGCCAGTCTCTCTGCGAGCTCCTCCTGGAACTGATCGTATGTCAGCAGAGTGAAGGATGAGAATCTGAAATAGGCGTATCCCTCCACGTCATAGGAAGCGACGGATCTCGTCTCATACATTCCGTAGACAAAAGCGAAAGTATAGTCCAGGCCGTCCCTGGTGTATGTAAGCGTGACTTCGTCGCCTTCCGAGCCGTACAGCGCTTCCGCCACCTTGTCCGCTCCCAGTTCCAGCGCATCCTCGTCATTCACCATTACTATCGTATCGCCCGCTTCCATCCCGATCTTTTCCGCCGATGTGGAAGCATGGACCTCAGTTATCTGGACGTATCCGCTGGCATTTACCTCATGCTCCACGCCGATCCCGCAGAGCTTGCCGCTTTTTGTCTCGATGATGCGGGAATACTCCTGATTCGTGAAGTACCTGATGCCGTCATCTCCGGTGCCCGCGATATAACCTCTTGCCAGTCCGTCCTGGATCCTGCTGTCGTCGATCTCTCTGTAATAATTCTGTCTGACGAACGAGTCTATCTGTGAGATCTTATCGTACATCGTCTCCCTTTCCTGGATCGAGACGATCTTCTGATCGAACAGATTCATGGAATAGATCATCGTGGCAGTAAAGGTCAGCGCGATCGCTATGAAGATGAACGCGAGCGTTATTCCAACTGTGATCTTCTTGTTCATGGAATCCTCTTAATTGCCGTAGGAGATATACTGCAGCGGATCGACCTTCTCTCCGTTGAGCCTTATCTCGAAGTGGAGATGAGGTCCTGTGGAGTTGCCCGTGGAGCCTACATAGCCGATCACCTGGCCCTGTGCGACCCACTCTCCCTCAGTGACCGCGATACTGCTCATATGGCCGTATACTGTCCAGTTGTTGTCCCCATGGTCTATCATCACGTGATAACCGTAACCGGTCGTATAGTAGCGGACGAGCCTTACCTGCCCCGTATTCGAGGCGATGATGGGCTTACCGTAGATGTTGTATCCGGCGATGTCCACGCCGCCGTGCCAGTTCGCACGTCCGTAAAGCGTTCTCCATCCGAATCTGGATGAGATGTAGCTGTATCCCGGGACCGGCCATGCGAAATACCCTCCGACATAGCCCGACATACCGGTGCCCATAATGGCGTTCCATTCCGCCTGGGCCTTCTCGAACTCATCAAGTATCCTGCTGTAGTCCTCCTCCGTGGCCTTCTTGTAGGCCTGAGCGGTGGACAGATCGTTGTTTGCCTCTCTCAGAAGAGCCGCCATCTCGTTGTACTTGTCTTCCAGTATATCCATATCGGATTCAAGTGACTTGAGGTCGGTCTCGATCTCC
>JAFYZY010000055.1 GCA_017548485.1 Oscillospiraceae bacterium
CGGCCTGCTGTTCCAGGGTCTCAGCATCCTGTTCGCGGACTATCTGCAGGTGACCGGCAAAGTGTTTTGCGCCAACATGGTCTACCTCATCGAAGACGTCGTGCTCACCGCCGCCGCGGTCTCCATCCTGGCGGAGCATTTCGGCATGGGCGGCCTGTTCGCGGGGATCTCCCTCGCGCACGTCCTGACGCTCCTTTGCATCCCGGTCTTCATCATAGCCGTGAACCGCAGAAAGATCCGCAGCTCCGACGACCTGCTGATGCTCGAAGACGGCTTCGGGATCGACCCGGGGAATGAATACGTGCAGACGGTCACGGATCTGGAAGGCGCGGTCGCCGCATCCGAAGCGCTGATCCGCTTCTGCGAAGACAGGGGCGTCGATAAAAAGACAGCCGGACGGCTCGGCCTTGCGGCGGAAGAGATGGTCGCGAACATCATCCAGCACGGATTCAGCGACGGAAAACCGCATTCGATCGACCTGCGCGCGCTTTTCAAGCAGGATGACGGGGTCACGCTCATCATCCGCGACAACTGCAGGCCGTTCGACCCGAAGGAGCGCTTCCGCTATCTCACCGACGACGACCCGACGGCCAACATCGGCCTGCGCCTGACCATGAATCTGGCGAAGGAAGTCACGTACACATCCGCCATGAAGCTGAATAATGTGACGATCAAGGTTTGAGACATGACCTTTGTTCTCCAAGTCTGATATACTTTGAAATATAATGATCCCCAATCCCCGTACGGCGCGACAGGAGGCACACCGTGGAATACCGCTACAAAGCTTTCATCTCTTACCGGCATCAGTCGCCGGATCAGGACGTGGCGAGAAAGCTGCATTCCTATATCGAGAATTATGCCATTCCCTCTTCCCTCAGGAAAAGCCTGGGCGTGCAGAAGATGGGCCGGGTCTTCCGCGACCAGGAGGAACTGGAGATCTCCGCCAGCCTCGGCGACGATATCCACGAGGCTCTGGAGCAGTCCGAATGGCTCATCTGCATCTGCTCCCCGCGCTACCTCGAATCCAGATGGTGCATGGAGGAATTGAATTACTTCCTTTCTCTGGGGCGGCGCGATCACGTCCTGACCATCCTGACCGAAGGCGAACCGGAGGACGTTTTCCCTGAAGAACTGCGTTCCCGCATCGCGGGCGACACGCAGGAAGAAGTGGAGCCTCTGGCCGCCGACGTCAGAGGTGCGAACGTAAACGATATCCTGAAGAAGCTGCAGGACGAGCGGCTCCGCATCCTGGCGCCCATGCTGTGCGTGCACTACGACGACCTGCGCCAGCGGGCGAAACAGAGGCGCACCCGCATGATCATGGCGGCAGGCGCCGCGGTGATCGTTCTGCTCTCCGGTTTCCTGGGCTATGCGTTCCATAAGAACGGACAGGTCAGCGCAGAGAGGAACACCGCTCTGACAGCGGAATCCAAATGGCTGGCCAAGTCGGCGAAGGAGGCACTGGACAACAACGACCGCATGCTGTCCCTGATGCTGTATCTGGAAGCCCTGCCGAAAGACCTGAAAAACCCGGAGCGGCCTGTTGTGGATAATGCAGCCAACGGTCTGATCTCCGCGGTGATCGGATCGAACGCAACGAATACCTATACCGGGGTCACGACGATGGAACTCGATTATAAATTCGAGAATAGGATCCTGGATCTGAAGGGCATCGATCACAGGCTGTTCCTGACCAACAGGGAAGCCATCGACGTATACGACATGGATACGGGAGCCTTTATCCAGAGGCTGGAATCGGATGAAGAGGACATCTACGGCACGTTTATCCGCAGTGAAGATGATTATCTCGTATATCACAAAGATTATTACGAACAACATGCTTCTTACACTGAGACAAGAAAAGAAAACTATGAGGGCAGTTATGAGTATGACGGACTGACGCTGGGTGATAATCCCAACTCCTTTACCCTTTATACCCTCACCTATTACGAAGGCAACGCGGAAAAGGGCGTCTACGGGAACCTGAATTATCTCCACACGGAAAATCAGTCCTGGAAAGTTCCGGACCGCCGCTTCGACAGCGGGATCACCCATGTGGTGGTGACGAACGAACAGTATCTGGTCACTACCTGGGAGAACGAACCGTACGGCGCAACGGAATTCAGCCACATTTTTCTTGTAGATGAGTTCAACGAGATCGTCAATACCTATACCTATTCGAAGGCCAGAACGGATTACGGCGGGGAGGTCTATGGCGCCATTGCCTCCTCGGACGGCAGCGTGATCTTCGGGCGGTCCAACAACCAGATCTATCTGTGGAACCGCGAGTCGGCGGAATGGTTCCGGACGGTATCCAAAGAGCGTTTCGACAACACGAATATCTCGGACATCAAAGCCCCGTCCCAGAGCAAGTTCACCTACATCGCAGTCTGTACCCAAGGCGGCAACGTCTATTTCTACGACTACGTGAAGGACGAGGTCCTGTTCAAACTGGACAATTCCTTCTACAAACTGGGTTCTATGATGTTCAACTACGACGGCAACCGCATCCTGTGCAAAGCCGACCACAACAGCGCGCTGATCTTCAGCTGCACGGACGGCAGCCTCATCGAGACCCTTACCGCCGATTTTCCGGTCATGACTGCCGAATATGCCCTCCAGGATTACTATGGGAACGCAAAGAACGATATCTATATCATTCTCTGCTACGGCAGTTACGGGCACAACAGCAACGATGTCAGCATGGACCGCATCATGATCTATTCCACGAATGCCGGGCAGGAAGCCGACCGGTACAAGACGATCCTTCATGCGAAAGGCTTCTCCGGGGCGGAATTCTCCGGAGACGGCAAGACGCTGTGGCTGGCCCAGGGTGCGTCCAACGTCATCAACACGCCCCTGAGCATCTGCGATACCGCCACCGGAAACGAACTGACAGTGATCGACGATCTGGCCTCCAGGATATACTCCTTCAAAGACCGTATGATCACTCAGGCAGCGCGAAGCGACCTGAGCTTCACGGAGGATACCAGGCCCTATCTCAGGATCTATGATGAAGATACGTTCGAAGAGATCACTACGGTCTATCCGACTTATCCCCACGTTTACGGCTCAGAGGGCCAGTATGACGGAGAAGTCGCCGGCATAATACTCGAAGCCCCGAAGTTCACGAAGGACGAAAAGGTCATGTTCCTGCAGTGGAACCACGGAGAATCTCTGAGCTATACGGAAGCCTTCCTCTTCGCCTACGATACGGAAAGTTGGGAGGAACTGTGGCGCATCACCGTCTACAACGCCCTCGACAGGGAAAACAACTCCGTCATGCCCGAAACGGAGGACTATGACGGCAATCTGTATCTCTATGCCTATCCTTCCGGTGAAAACAGGATCCTGGTGGAATACCTCTACAATCCCGGCACGGCTAAATATTACGTCCGGCCGGATTACAACAACCAGCTGGCCTATGAACTGAGGGATGCCATGACAGGAGAGGTTCTGGAGCGCTTTGTCCCCGAAGGGACATTCCGGACCGACTACGACGAGGATCTGGAGCAATTCCTTCTCTATCCCGACGAGGATGCATTCAACG
>JAFYZY010000056.1 GCA_017548485.1 Oscillospiraceae bacterium
CTCGTGAACGTGCTGTTCCCCGCGGACACCTTCATGTGTCAGGTGGGAATGGCCGATCACGTACTCCTTCCTGTCCTGGAACTCCTGGGCCTTCCCGTCGTTCCAGTTCTTGACCGGGCGGTAATAGCCGGTGATCCTGGAGTAAACCTCTGTCTCACTGTGGCAGTCCGGGCACTCATGCACCTCTCCGGTGATGTAGCCGTGGTTCTGGCATACGCTGTATGTCGGGGACATGGTGTAGTACGGGAGCTTGTAGTTCTCCGCTATCTTCCTGACCAGAGCCGCCGCGCTCCTCCAGTCCGGCAGCCTCTCTCCCAGGAACGCGTGGAACACGGTGCCTGAGGTGTAGAGGGTCTGCAGCTCGTCCTGGATGTCGAGGGCCGCGAACACGTCGTCCGTGAATCCCACCGGCAGGTGGCTGGAGTTGGTGTAGTAGGGCGTTGCGCCTTCATTGGCCGTGATGATGTCCGGGAAGCGCTCCTTGTCGTGCTTCGCAAGGCGGTAGGCGGTGGATTCCGCCGGGGTCGCCTCGAGGTTGTACAGGTCTCCGTACATCTCCTGATAGTCCGAGAGCCTCTCGCGCATGTGGTTGAGCACGCGCTTGGTGAACTCCTGGCACTCGACGTGGGTCATGTCCTTGCGGATCCACTTGGCGTTGAGGCCCGCCTCGTTCATGCCGACGAGTCCGATGGTGGAGAAGTGGTTCTCGAATGTTCCGAGATAGCGCTTCGTGTAGGGATACAGTCCCGCTTCCAGAAGCTTCGTGATGGTCTCCCTCTTGAGCTTGAGGCTCCTCGCGGAGATGTCCATCATGCGGTCAAGTCTTCTGAAGAACTCCTCTTCGTTCTCGGAGAGGTAGGCGATGCGGGGCATGTTGATGGTGACGACACCGATGCTTCCCGTGGACTCGCCGCTTCCGAAGAATCCTCCGGACTTCTTTCTCAGTTCGCGCAGGTCGAGGCGCAGTCTGCAGCACATGGACCTGACGTCGCTGGGCTCCATGTCGGAGTTGATGTAGTTGGAGAAGTAGGGTGTTCCGTACTTCGCGGTCATCTCGAACAGCAGCTTGTTGTTCTCGGTCTCGCTCCAGTCGAAGTCGCTGGTAATGCTGTAGGTGGGGATAGGATACTGGAATCCGCGTCCGGCCGCGTCGCCTTCGATCATGATCTCGATAAACGCCTTGTTTATCATGTCCATCTCGGCCTTGCAGTCCTTGTAGCAGAAGTCCATCTCCTTGCCGCCGACTATGCAGGGCAGTTCGGCGAGGTCATTGGGAACCGTCCAGTCCAGCGTGATGTTGGAGAAGGGAGCCTGCGTGCCCCAGCGGGACGGGGTGTTGACGCCGTAAACGAAGCTCTCGAGAGCCTTCTTGACCTGATCGTAGTTCAGGTTGTCCGCCTTGACGAAGGGCGCCAGGTATGTGTCAAAGGAGGAGAATGCCTGGGCGCCTGCCCACTCGTTCTGCATGATGCCGAGGAAGTTGACCATCTGGTTGCAGAGGGTGGCGAGGTGCTTTGCGGGGGAGGACTGGATCTTTCCGGGAACGCCGCCGAGGCCTTCCTGGATGAGCTGCTTCAGGGACCATCCCGCGCAGTATCCGGTGAGCATGGACAGGTCATGCAGGTGGAGGTCGGCATTGCGGTGGGCATTGGCGATCTCGTCGTCATAGACCTCGCTGAGCCAGTAGTTGGCCGTGATGGATCCGCTGTTGGAGAGGATGAGTCCGCCCACGGAATACGTGACGGTGGAGTTCTCCTTGACTCTCCAGTCGTTGATCTTGAGGTAATTGTCGACGATATCCTTGTAGTCGAGCATCGTCTCCTTGACGTTGCGCAGTTTCTCGTGCTGGCGGCGGTAGAGGATGTATGCCTTGGCAACATCATCATAACCTGCCTGCACGAGGACCTTCTCGACGCTGTCCTGGATATCTTCCACAGCGATGAGTCCGTCCTTGATCTTGGGCGTGTAGTCGGAAGTGACCTTCAGTGCCAGAAAATCTATGATATCCGGATGATAGGGCTTCTCCTGCGCCTCAAATGCCGATCTTATGGCTCCCGATATCTTTGTGATATCGAAATCCACAGCCTTTCCGTCTCTCTTCTGTACCTTATACATCTCTCTGTCCTCGCTTTTGAATCCTGTTCTTGCTCACGCAACCTGTTGTCTGATCAATACACCCCTCGCAGGGAGACCTCGCTGACGTAGGGCCTTACCGCTTCGGCGAACCGTTCCATCTCCTCCTTGGAAACGGCGCTCAGCCCGTCCTGGATGATCTCCCCGCTGTCCTCGAACTTCTGCAGGAAGTATCTCCTTGCTCCGCTGATCCACTCCCCGATCTCCGTGAAATCGGCCAGCTCGTGGAACTGGGAGACGACGGTGGTCCTGAATTCGTAGTCAACGACTCCCGACTTCAGCAGCTCCACGGTCTGCTCGACCTTGGCCAGCTGCTGTCCGCTGCACCCCGAGGTGAGCGGGTATTTTCTGCGGCTGTTCTTTATGTCCACTGCCACATAATCGACGAGACCTCTGTCGATGAGATCCTTGAGGATCTCCGGGAAGCTTCCGTTGGTATCCAGTTTGACCTGGAAACCCATCTCCCTTATCCGGGAGATGAATTCGCCGATCCCCTTCTGCAGCAGCGGCCCTCCTCCCGTTATGGCCACCCCGTCCAGGATGCCTTTCCTCTTCGAGAGGAAGGAGAAGAACTCCTCTATGTCCTCCGCTCCCTTTACCGGCGCGTCTATGACCAGCGAAGCGTTCTGGCAGAACGGGCACCGGAAGTTGCATCCGGGAGTGAAGACCGTGCATGCCACCCTGCCCGGGAAGTCCAGAAGCGTCAGTTTCTGAAGCCCTTCGATCTCCATTTGAGCGCCTCCGATCCGCATCAGGTGTTAAAAAAACAGCCCTGTTCGAGCTGCAATCAATAATACTATATATTGTGGTCTCTTTCAATATTTTTGATCAAAAACCACAATTTTTAGTATCATGCCTAAACTTGGCTTTCGTTTTTTGTGCTTTCAACTAAATCTCACTTTCGCATGAGAAAAGGACCGGTGCCGAAGCGCCGGTCCAATGTCATTATTCTTTGCCGAAGACCTTCTTGATCCTGTCCGCGAAGCTCTTCTTCTTTTCGTAGTTCTTGTCGACCGCGAGGCTGTTGTCGAATTCCCTCAGCTGCGCCTTCTGTTCCTTTGACAGCTTTCTCGGGACCTCGATGGACACCGTTACGTACTGGTCTCCCCTGCCGCCTCTGTGGGGGTTCGGTATGCCCTTTCCCCTCAGGCGGAACACCGTCTCGCTCTGAGTCGCCTCCGGCACGGTGAACTTGATCTTGCCGTCGATCGTGGGCACCACGACCTCGGCTCCCAGCACCGCGTCCGCGTAGCT
Source organism: Oscillospiraceae bacterium (assembly GCA_017548485.1). Taxonomy (GTDB): domain Bacteria; phylum Bacillota; class Clostridia; order Oscillospirales; family Ruminococcaceae; genus RUG11783. Next base: position 3,388 of record JAFYZY010000056.1, read on the forward strand.
GACAGGAAGTTCGACCGCTACGTCGTATCCGCTCCTCTTGAAGATCGGATCCTGCTGTACGGTGACCTCCACGAATGCATCTCCCGCGGCTCCTCCGTTCTTGCCGGCGTTGCCGTAGCCTCTGAGCGGGATGCTCTCCTCGGATGCGATGCCGGCGGGCACGTCCACCTTGATCTTCTTCGTGACGGCCTTCTCTCCTGTCCCTCCGCACTTCGGGCAGGGCTTCTCTATGGTCTTGCCCGTTCCCTTGCAGTCGGGGCACACCGCGGTGCGCCTGATGACGGAGCCCATCATCCTCTGCTCCACGGTCACATGTCCGGTTCCGTGGCAGCGCTGGCACGTCTTGGGCGAGGTGCCCTCCGCCGCGCCGGTGCCGTGGCAGGAATCACAGGTCTCGGTGGTCTTCACCGTGACGGTCTTGGTGCAGCCCTTGGCGGCCTCCATGAAGGACAGCGCGAGATCGATATATACGTCCCTGCCTTTCTGCGGCGCATTGGGATTGGCGGTCCTTGTGCTTCCGAATCCGCCGAATCCTCCGAATCCGCTTCCGCCGAAGAACGACCCGAAGATGTCTCCCAGATCCAGGTCTCCGAAACCGGAGGCGTTGAATCCGCCGTATCCCTGGCCCGCGCCGTAGTTGGGATCCACTCCGGCATGTCCGTACTGGTCGTAGCGCTGCTTCTTGTCAGCGTCCGACAGCACCTGGTACGCCTCGTTGATCTCCTTGAACTTGTCCTCGGCGGTGGGATCGTCCGGGTTGAGGTCGGGGTGATACTTCTTGCTCAGTTTGCGGAACGCCGATTTTATCTCGTCCGCGCTGGCATTGCGGTTGATGCCCAGCACCTCGTAGTAATCTCTCTTTTCTGCCATTTCCTTTTATCTACAGGCCTGCGGACGGCATCAAAAGCCGTCCGCCTGCCCTGCTCCAAAACGGTATTAGTTGTTGTCGTCGGGAACTTCGGTGTAGTTCGCGTCGGTGTAGGCGCCGCCGCTGTTTCCGCTGGTCTCGGTGTAGTCAGCAGGGCCCTGTCCGGGGTTGCCTCCCGCCTGCTGTGTCGCCTGATAGATCTTGCTGCTCACTTCGTAGACCTTCTGCTCCAGCGCTTCGCGCCTGGTCCTGATGGCATCCTGATCGTCGGCATTGATGGCGCTGCGCAGATCCTCTACCTTGCTTCTGATCTCGTCGGCGTCCGCCTGCGCGATCTTGTCTCCCATATCCTTGACCATCTTCTCGGCCTGGTAAGCGACGCTGTCCGCGGCGTTCTTGTTCTCCACTTCCTCGCGGCGCTTCTTGTCGCTCTCGGCGTACTGCTCAGCATCCTTGACGGCTCTGTCGATATCGTCTTTGCTCATATTGGAGCTGGACTGGATGGTGATGTTGGTCTCCTTGCCGGTGCCCAGATCCTTTGCCGCCACGTGCACGATGCCGTTGGCGTCGATGTTGAACGTGACCTCGATCTGCGGGATGCCTCTCGGTGCCGGCGCGATGCCGTCGAGCCTGAAGAGTCCGAGGGTCTTGTTGTCCCTTGCGAAGTCTCTCTCGCCCTGCAGGACGTGGATCTCGACCGAGGTCTGTCCGTCAGCGGCTGTGGAGAAGATCTGGCTCTTCTGCGTCGGGATGGTGGTGTTCCTGTCTATGATCCTGGTGTTGATGCCGCCCTCGGTCTCGATACCGAGCGACAGAGGCGTAACATCCAGCAGAACTATGTCGTTGATCTCCTTATTGAGGACACCGCCCTGGATCGCGGCGCCGATGGCGACGCACTCATCGGGGTTGATGCCCTTGAAGGCTTCCTTGCCCATGATCTTCCTGACCGCTTCCTGTACGGCGGGGATCCTTGTGGAGCCGCCGACGAGGAGGATCTTGTCGAGATCGCTGGGCTGCAGTCCGGCGTCCTTGAGGGCCTGGCGCACAGGGCCTGTGGTCTTGTCTACCAGATCTGCGGTGAGCTCGTCGAACTTTGCCCTGGTGAGGGTCATATCGAGGTGCTTCGGGCCGTTGGCGTCAGCTGTGATGAACGGGAGGTTGATGGCGGTCTGCGTCATGCCGGAGAGTTCGATCTTTGCCTTCTCGGCCGCTTCCTTGAGCCTCTGCAGGGCCATCTTGTCGTTTCTGAGATCCACGCCGTTCTCTTTCTTGAACGCATCTGCCATCCAGTCGATGATCCTCTGGTCGAAGTCATCGCCGCCGAGGCGGTTGTTGCCGGCAGTGGCGAGCACTTCCTGAACTCCGTCACCCATATCGATGATGGACACATCGAAGGTTCCGCCGCCCAGGTCGTACACCATGACCTTCTGGCTCTGTTCCTTGTCCACGCCGTAGGCGAGCGCCGCGGCTGTAGGCTCGTTGATGATCCTGCGGACGTTGAGTCCTGCGATGGTTCCGGCGTCCTTTGTCGCCTGACGCTGAGCGTCATTGAAGTATGCGGGCACCGTGATGACGGCTTCCGTGACCTTCTCGCCCAGATATGCCTCCGCTTCCTGCTTGAGCTTTCCGAGGATCATTGCGGAGATCTGCTGAGGAGTGTAATCCTTTCCGTCAACCGTTACCTTGTAGTTCGAACCCATCTCTCTCTTGATGGAGCTCACTGTCCTGTCAGGGTTGGTGATAGCCTGGCGCTTTGCGACCTGTCCGACGATGCGCTCTCCCTCCTTGGAGAATGCGACCACTGACGGTGTCGTGCGGCTTCCTTCCGCGTTGGGGATGACTACCGGTTCCCCGTTCTCTACGACCGCAACACAAGAGTTTGTAGTGCCGAGGTCTATTCCTATGATCTTAGCCATATCTTTCTATCTCCTTTTCGATGTAATTCATTTTTATATCAGAGGCCTTGCGGCCTGAGCTGTCTTTTTTTATTCCGCGACGGCGACCATCGCGTAGCGTATGACCTTATCGCCCTGCATGAATCCTCTCTGCAGCACTCTCGTCACCGTGCCGCTCTGCGCTCCCTCAACGCTCTCTGACATTACCGCGTTGTGGAATTTCGGGTCAAACGGCTGACCCAGCGCTTCTATCTCTCTGACCCCAAGCTTATCCAGTCCGGTGCGGAAACTCTGCAGCGTCATATCGACGCCCTTCTTGTAGGTCTCATCGCTGCATTCCGTCTGGGCTGCCAGCGCCAGCGAGTCGAATACCGGAAGGATCTGTTCCAGCGCCGACGCGACTCCGAGAGAAACGCTCTCCATCTTCTCTTTGTCCGTCCTCTTGCGGTAGTTGTCGAATTCGGCGACCTTCCTCAGGAACCTGTCGGAGAGCTCGGCGTTCTGTTTCTCCAGCTCTGCCTTTTCCTTCTCAAGTTCCTCTATGCGGGACTCGGCTTTCTTTTTTCTGTCTTTCCGGGAGGCGTGCGCGCCTTCCTTCTCTTCCGGGACCTGCTGATCCGTTTCCTTCTCCTCTTCCGGATCGGTCTGCGGCGTTTCGCAGGTCTCCTGTGCTACTTTCTCTTCCTCTGCCAGCATATCTGCTCCTTTTTATCTGTCTACCAGTTTTTCGCTCATCAGACTGCAGAAGGTCCTGAGCTCCGGTATGATCTTCGTGTAATCCATGCGGACGGGCCCCACTATCGCAAGCCCTCCGTGGCCGCCTCCGGCGACCCTGTATCTTCCGATCACCATGCTGAGGGAACTGTACGCCTCTCCCAGCTCGGATCCGACATAGCAGTCGATATCTCCGTCTCTTGACAGCAGTTTTGCCAGTCCGTCCGTCTCCTCGAACAGTCTAACCACCTGTTCCACCTTGTCCGAGAGATCCCAGAACCTCAGAAGGTTCCGCTGACCGGCCTTGAAGATCTGCACTTTCCCGGAACTCCTCAGCAGCTCCGCAGCGGTGTCTATCACCGCCCTGGCTGCTTCCCTGTGCTCCGTGTCGGTCATCGCAGCCGCTCTTTCCAGAGTGTCCTTGCTGACATCTGCGGCGGACACGAATCTCAGCACCGAGTTCAGTGCCTGCTGTATGGAGGCAAGCTCTCCGGCAGAAAGCTCATCCTGCGTCCTGCAGACGCTGCTCTTTATCGCTCCGAGATTGGTGACTCCCATCACCGCTGTATTGTATCTGCCTATCTTGACGAGCTCGTAATAGCTCATCTGGCTCTCCGCTCCTACGGGGGTAGTGGTGATCGCGCCGAGTCCGGAAAGCCTCGCCAGAGAGGCTGCCGCCATCTCCGCCGCCTTGTCGGGATCCGAGTCCATCACGGATATCTCGTCCGCGATGCTCTTCTTCTCCCTCGTACTCGGAGTTGTCGTCCTCATGAGGTTGTTCAGAAAGTACCTGTAGCCCATCTCGGTCGGCACTCTGCCCGCAGATGTGTGAGGCTGCTGCAGATAGCCCATCGCCGTGAGCTGAGCCATCTCGTTGCGCAGCGTCGCCGTGGAGACCGTGATATTGTCCAGATATTCCTGAAGAAGGTGAGATCCCACCGGATCTCCGGAACTGGTGTGCAGGGCCACTATCTTAGTCAGGATCAACTGTTTTCTGCTGCTGATATCCATCGTGACCTCCTGCTCATTTTGACTGGCACTCTAACCCATCGAGTGCTAACACATACATAATACACCATCGCAGTGAAATGTCAACACGAAACGTGAAAAATCTTTGCAAAACCCTTTCCTTGCCCTGAGCTCTCCTTCCGGCGGCCCGTGTGATATACTTCAGGAAAAGCGATCCGGAAGGTATCTCATGTACGGAATATACATACACGTGCCGTTCTGCATAAGGAAATGCCCCTACTGCGATTTCTACTCCGTGGCTTCCTCGGAGGATCTCAGGAAGGAATACCTCCTCGCGCTCAGAAACCAGATCCTCTCATTTGACCGCGTCGCGGCGGACACCGTCTACTTCGGCGGGGGGACCCCTTCGCTGCTCTCTCCTGAGGAGATCGCCGGGATCATCGCTTTGCTGCGGGGCCGCTTCGACATAGAGGACGGAGCGGAGATCACCATGGAGTGCAATCCCGCCACCGCCGGTACGGCGGAGTTCCGCGGATTCCTGGATGCGGGAGTGAACCGTCTATCGCTGGGCTGTCAGAGTTTCCAGGAGAAGACCCTCAGGTCGCTGGGTCGCCTGCACAGCGCGGACGAGGCAAAAACGGCCGTGCGGGATGCCCGGGAGGCCGGCTTTGCCAACATAAGCGTCGATCTGATGCTGGGCATACCTTTCGAGACCCCTGAGATCGCGGAGCGGGACGCTCTGGCCGCGGCGGAACTGGAAGTGCAGCATGTGTCCGCGTACCTGCTGCGGATCTGCGAGGGAACTCCCTTCGCGGAGGGCGTGCCCGGCATACCGGACGACGACCTGCAGGCGGAGTGCTACAGGAGATTCTGCGGCGTTATGGACGCAGCCGGATACAGACAGTACGAGATCAGCAATTTCGCGGTGCCGGGATATGAGAGCCGTCACAATCTGAAGTACTGGCAGTGCGGGCATTGGCTGGGCTTCGGCCCCGGAGCCCACATGAGCGACTCGGTCCGCAGGCATTCGTTTGTCCCCGATATCCGCAGTTTCATCGACGCATTCCGCGGCGGTCCTGTACCGGATCCCCTGTCACTGATGAAAGATGAAGGCACAGTGGACGCGGAGGAGTACATCATCACGTCGCTGAGGACCTCGTCCGGGCTCGATGCCGGCGTACTGCAAGAGAGATTCGGGTCTTCCCTGACCTCTGAACAGATCTCTTTCCTCGCGAGATGCCGCGATGCGGGACTCGCGGAGACAGAAGGAGAACACATACGGCTGACCAGGGAAGGCTTCCTGGTCTCTAATTCCATACTCTCTGAACTGATATGAAGTATCTGTTATATTACTTAATCTTAATAAACACTGTTTCTTTCGCCTCCATGGGCATCGACAAGCTCAAGGCGGCGAAAGGCAGATGGCGCATATCCGAGAAAGCGCTCTTCCTGCTGGCGACCGCAGGGGGCAGCATCGGTTCGATCGCCGGGATGTTCACGTTCCGCCACAAGACGAAGCACCTTTCCTTTCTCGCCGGCCTGCCGGCGATCCTGGTGCTGCAGTGCGCCGCAGCGTACTTCATCTGGCGCTTTCTCGCGGACAGATAGCGCTCCGGAAAGCATGCCGGCTTTCTGTCATTCTGCTGAAAAAACGGCAGACTATTTCGGACTTATGCCCATGCCCCCGTATGCTACAATACGGACAGAACGCAAGCGCCGCGCTCCGCAAGCCGGCGCCGGAAAGTATAAGGAGGATCTGAACCTTGGCAGAAAGAAAGTTTGTCGGACTCAGTCAGTACAGGATCGCTCCCAGCCATGAGCTCGCGGGCAGACACTTCCGTCTTATCATGGACTGCGGCGACGAGATCTCTCTCAACTTCGTAGACGGCGAGACCGTCCAGGTAGCCGAGAAAGGCGGTCAGTATGTCTTTGAGACATACGAGTGCCTCAAGGGCGATGAGCTGACCTACCTCGTGCACATCGCTCCCGAGTCCGGAAAAGGACTCATAAACAAGACCTACATCCTGGATACCGCGCAGGATCTCGTGACCATGGTGCTCATGGAGGAGGCCTTCGACCCGGAGCATCCGCGTCTCATCAGGACCACACCGTTCTTCGGGGCGATCAAGGTCCCCGGAAAGCCCCTGCCCGAGAAGCGCCATCACCTCACGAAGAGGATGGTCGGCAGACATATCGTATGGCACTACAACGACGGTATGTCCCTGCAGCACATCTACTATTCGCCCACGGTCGTCAGAGCCAGTCCCGGTCCCGGAAAGACGCAGGACGATATGCTCGAGGAGCGCTACGGGCTCGCCCTCCAGTCGGACGATCCCGAGACCCGCGCATGGGCTGAAGCCGGAATAAGGGAGTTCAAGGAGCGCAACGAGTGGTATCCCTTCTATGAGGAGGAGTGTTTCCACGTCTGGATCAGCGAGAAGATGAACGTCTTCTGCTTCGTGGAAGAGAACATGACTCTTCGTTCTCCCGGATTCTCCAGCGGCGGAGGCGGGATACTGCTTCTCCAGGACATCGAGAGGTGCGTCGACGTAGGTCTCAGCTTCTGCGCCGGCGAGTACTATCTCTGCTCCGCCTTCGGCGAAGAGAACGACGTCCCGGATCCGCTGGATACCGCGGAGTCCCCCTTCGACTGGTCCGGCCTCAAGGCGATGCCCAGCATCCACTGGGAGATACCCGAGGACTGATCATTTCCGGATAGCAAAAGCGGGATCTCCGGATCCCGCTTTTTAATATGCCTGTCATATGTGCTATAATCAGGGCAGTCAATTATATGGAGGTGATGTGGATGACAGTTGATATATCTATCGAAGGTATGATGTGCGAGCATTGTGCGGCACGCGTACGCAAAGCACTTGAAAATGTGGAGGGTGTGACCTCCGCGGAAGTTTCCCTGGAGGACAAAAAGGCGACCGTGGTCTTTGAAGGCAGCGATCCCTCCTCCCTCAGCGCGGCCGTAGAAGCCGCGGGCTACAAGGTAGTAGCCTGATCTTTCCTTCAAAAGGCACGGCCCGGAGAGCCTCATCAGCTCCTCCGGGCCGTTTATTCTTTTACTGCGGTTTCTTCTTGGAGAGCTCTCTCATTCTTGCGGCGTGGTCCAGCAGTCTCTTCCTGATCCTGAGGTTCTGAGGAGTGACCTCCAGCAGTTCGTCCTCAGCCAGATACTCTATGCACTGTTCCAGCGACAGCTGCCTCGGGGGCGTGAGCCTGAGCGCTTCGTCCGATCCGGAAGCTCTCATGTTGGAGACGTGCTTCTTCTTGCACACGTTGACGGTTATGTCCCCGGGCTTCGGAGCGGCGCCCACCACCATACCGGCATAGACCTTGACTCCGGGTCCTATGAACAGGGCTCCCCTCTCCTGCGCGTTGTAGAGTCCGTACGTCACCGACTCCCCGGTCTCGAACGCCACCAGCGAGCCGTTCATCCTCATGGGGATATCTCCCTTCTTCACGTCATACTTCTCGAACACTGCGCTCATGATCCCCTCGCCGCGGGTGTCGGTGAGGAACTCGTTGCGGTATCCGAACAGGCCTCTGGAGGGCACTATGAACTCAAGCCTTGTCCTGCTGCCCTGGGGCGTCATCTCCACGAGCTCGCCTCTGCGGCTGCCCACCTTCTCCATCACCGAGCCCACCGCCTCCTGGGGCACGTCGCACACCAGGCGCTCGTATGGCTCGCAGACCTTTCCGTTGATGGTCTCGTACAGAACTCTGGGAGGGCTCACCATGAGCTCATATCCTTCTCTTCTCATGGTCTCGATCAGGATGGAAAGATGCATCTCTCCTCTGCCGCGGACCGTGAAACTGTCGGTCGAGTCCGTGGGTTCCACTCTCAGCGACACGTCCTTGAGCAGTTCTCTCTCCAGCCTCTCCTTGAGCTGACGGCTGGTCACGAACTCGCCTTCCGTTCCGGCGAACGGGCTGTCGTTTACCGAGAAAGTCATCTCGACTGTGGGTTCGCTGATCTTCACGAAGGGCACCGGGTCGGCCTTCTCAGGTTCGCATACCGTGTTTCCTATGTTGACGTCGCCGATTCCGGAGACGGCAACGATGTCTCCCACAGTCGCGCTCTCGCAGGGCTCTCTCTTTACATCTTTGAACTCGAACAGAGCCGTGACGCGTTCCCTCCTGCCGACGTTCCCGTCGTGGTAGTCGCAGATCCACACGTCCTCCCCGACCTTTATGGAACCTCTCTCGATCCTCCCGATGCCTATCCTTCCGACGTAGTCGTTGTAGTCCACGGAGGACACCAGCAGCTGCAGGGATCCGTTCTCGTCACCCTGAGGCGGCTTGATGTAGTTGATGATGGTCTCGAACAGCGGCTTGAGGTCCGTTCCGGGCACCTCATGGGAATAACTGGCGGTGCCGCTCCTGCCCGAGCAGAAAAGCATCGGGCTGTCGAACTGCTCTTCGCTGGCTCCGAGGTCCAGCAGCAGTTCCAGTATCTCGTCCACCACTTCATGTACTCTCGCGTCGGGGCGGTCCACCTTGTTGACGACCACTACCAGCATAAGTCCCAGCTCAAGAGCCTTGGAGAGCACGAAGCGGGTCTGGGGCATGGGGCCCTCCGCGGCGTCCACGAGCAGCAGAACGCCGTCGGCCATCTTGAGCACGCGCTCCACCTCGCCTCCGAAATCCGCGTGTCCGGGGGTGTCTATGATGTTTATCTTTACTCCGTTGTAGGTACAGGAGCAGTTCTTGGAGAGGATGGTTATTCCCCTCTCCCTCTCCAGATCGCCCGAGTCCATGACGCGGTCCGCGATCACCTGGTTCTCCCTGAACGCTCCGCCCTGCCTGAGCATCTCGTTGACCAGCGTGGTCTTGCCGTGGTCGACGTGAGCGATGATAGCTATGTTTCTGAGGTCCTGTCTGATCATTCTCTTCTTTTACCCAAAAAATCAGCGCCGCACGAGCGTCGTGCGGCGCCGTATTCTCAATGTATTGCTTTTTAGAACGCGACGCGCTCCCTGAGGAAATCTCTCAGTCCTTCTATCGGCACCCTGACCTGTTCCATGCTGTCTCTGTCGCGGACAGTGACGCAGCCGTCGGTCTCGCTGTCGAAGTCATATGTTATGCAGAAGGGCGTTCCGATCTCATCCTGCCTGCGGTAGCGCTTTCCGATGGATCCGGATTCGTCGTAGTCCACCATGAACTCCTTCGCCAGCAGTGTGCGCACCTTTGCGGCTCCTTCTCCGAGCTTCTTGGAGAGGGGCAGTACGGCGGCTTTGTAAGGGGCGAGGAACGGATGCAGGTGGAGGACCACTCTGGTGTCATTCTCTCCGACCGCTTCCTCGTCATAGGCTTCCGTCAGGAACACCAGCAGCGCTCTCTCGACGCCGATGGAGGGCTCGATGACATAGGGAACATAGGGCTCCTTGCCCTCTTCCTGGTATACGAGTTTCTCTCCGGAGTAGGAGGAGTGCTGTGACAGGTCATAGTCTGTCCTGTCGGCGATGCCCCACAGTTCGCCCCATCCGAACGGGAACAGATACTCGAAGTCGGTGGTTCCCTTGGAGTAGAATGCCAGCTCTGCCGGCTCATGGTCTCTGAGTCTGAGGTTCTCCTGCTTTATGCCGAGGGAGAGCAGCCAGTCTCTGCAGAAGCTTCTCCAGTACTGGAACCATTCCATGTCGGTTCCGGGCTCGCAGAAGAACTCCATCTCCATCTGCTCGAACTCGAGGGTGCGGAAGATGAAGTTTCCGGGGGTGATCTCATTGCGGAAGCTCTTGCCGATCTGGCAGATGCCGAACGGCACCTTGCGGCGGCTGGTCCTGAGGACGCTCTTGTAGTCCACGAAGATCCCCTGCGCGGTCTCGGGGCGGAGATACACGTCCACTCCGCTCTCTTCCGTAACGCCCTGGTGGGTCTTGAACATGAGGTTGAATTTCTTGATATCGGAGAAGTCGCTGGCTCCGCAGCCGGGGCAGGGTATCTTGTTCTCTCTGATGAACGCTACCATCTCGTCGTTGGTCATGGCCTCCACGACCACGTCACTGCCGGTCTCCTTTGCCCACTCCTCGATGAGCTTGTCGGCGCGGTGTCTGCGCTTGCAGCTCTTGCAGTCGATAAGAGGGTCGTTGAAATTCACGACGTGGCCCGATGCCTCCCACACGCGGGGATTCATGAGGATGCCTGCGTCTAGTCCGACGTTGGTCGGGCTCTCCTGGACGAATTTCTTCCACCATGCCGATTTGATGTTCTGCTTGAGAAGCGCTCCGAGGGGGCCGTAGTCCCAGGAGTTCGCCAGTCCGCCGTAGATCTCGCTGCCGGGGAATATGAAGCCCCTGTTCTTGCACAGCGCTACGATCTTATCCATGGTCTTCTCTGTCTGTAACATTCTCTGTACCTCTGTATCTTATATTTGTTTTTCTCTTTTTCAGATCTCGCAGTCGACGGCGACGCTTCCTTCCCTGACTGCGTGCATGTACGGTTTTACGACGCTGCAGTGGTACGGGTCGTTCTGATATTCCTCCAGGGCCTCCCTGCTGTCCACGTCCACCATGAGGATCACGTCATAGCTTCTGTCCGATCCCAGGAAGTCAGTTCCCACCCAGATGTTTCTGAGCTGCGGCACGTTTCCTTCCATCGATGACAGGATCTCTTTCGCTTTTTTCTTCGCTTCTTCGCTGTTGTCCCTGAGCTTGAAGCATACAACATGTCTTACCATTTCAGCACCTCTGTATGTCGACAATCAGTATATCATAACCTTGTCATTTTGAACATATATTCCTGTCTTATTTGTGCTTACTGCACATCTGCGCATCATCCATTTTTTCAAGATTGACGTTCTAATCGCGCCCTCTTCATAATATAATACTTATATGTATTAAGAACAGGAAGGTCTGTCTTGTCCATGAGCGAGAGCACTGTAAACTACTCACGCGTCGCGTCGTTCGATGTCCCGGCCGATAAGGTCTGGGATGTCCTGCTGCGCCTTGATGACAGCAAGCTCTACAGGTGGGAGGGACAGAAGATCAGAGCGACAGGCGACCGTTCCTGTTCCGGAACGGTCCTGTTCCTCGGTTCATACTACCGCCTCAATGCCGCTCCTTACGATATCAGGCTCTCATCCACCGATTCCAGGCTCGGTCTCAGGGTCAAACCGGCGGAAACGGGGTGCAATCTCATCGTTGCCTGCGCCGTTCCGGCGTCTTCCCCGATGAAAGATTCTGATCTTGACGCATTCCTGGACCGGATCGCACGCGCACTCAGAACCGGGTCCGGCTCCGCCGCTGCTCCCGTCAGACCGGTCACGGCAGAGACCGCCGCCGCTCCTGCGGCAACGAGACCTTCTTCGAAAACGCCTGCCGCAGAAACATCTGAACCGGCCGGCCGGGAACGCACCGTGCGCAGGACTGCGCAGAAGCAGACCGTGTCTTCTGCGGAGGAAGAACCGGGAAGAGAGCCGCAGCGCTCCCGTTCGGGATCGGTTGCATCTTTCCTGACATTGCTCCTGCTGTTCGCTCTCATCGCGGCCGGGATCTTTTTTGCCGTATCATCCCTCAGGAACGGGAAGGCGCCGTCGGAGATGCCGGTCATCTCCGATCAGGTAAAAGGTTCATCCTCCGTCACGCTGGACGCGGCGCTGTCCCTGGATCCGGGAGACAGCAGGTCATCCATAGAATCTGTGCTGGGCAAGAGCACCTCCGGCACGAAGGAATCATCCGTTTATCTTAGTTCCGACAGGACAGCATACGGCACGCCCTCAGTCGCCGTGCAGGTCATCTATGACGGAAACACTTCACAGAAGATAACCGTCCTTGATCTGGCTCAGGCTTCTTCCATCGGTCTTGTCACCGGAAGCAGCCTGTCCGCCGGTTCCCCAGAAGAACTGCAGGAACAGGCCGGTACGAAAGTCTCCATGGTGAGATCCTACTCCGAGAACGGCGTGACCTACCGCGAATATCATTTCGGTTATCTGGACCCCAAATACAACTTCAGCTCCGCCTGGTCCGGTCAGCTGTGGGCAAGGACCGGCTCCGACGGCAGTTTCCGGTCCGGATCAGGCTATGCCTATGACGGCTCCGATCCCGCTTTCCACTCTTCGCTCCCCGGCGATACCGACAGACAGTACGATGATTTCGATGCGTATATGGCGGATTTCAACAGTTACCTGTCCTGCCTGAGATTCAGGGACAAGCCCTCCAGGTCCGAAGCTCTCGATATAATACCCTCTCTCGCTCTGTCGCAGCAGATAGACGAGACTGCGCTCTATAACGGGACTTCCGAATGGAAGAAAGAGAACGGCGATCCCGCCTGGGCCTATACCGCAGGTTTCGGCATGCGCGGAGACTTCGTCATGTTCTCTGCTGTGAACACCAGGATCTGGGACAGGGAGGATCAGCTCAAGGCGTCCGATTATACAACGGTACGCTCCGGGATGACCTTCACCGAGGTGACTTCCGCCATGAAGATCCTACCCACGATGATATACATAGACCACTCATACATCACCCTCGGCTACGGGAAGATGCTGGGAAACACGAACGTGCTCACCGAGCAGTTCGAGTTCTGCGTGCGCCTGTCCCTGACCGACAACATAACAGAGTCCATCTACGACAACACGGGAACGCAGATCATAATCGACTGACGAACGGAGGCCCTTCATGACTACGACATCCGCAAAAACTCTGAGAAACTATCTCGGTTCCTCTCCCAGGATGAGGCTGCTCGGGCTCGGCCTGCTGATACTGGCGATCGCCGCCTTCGTCGCAGGCATCACCCTTGCGGGAAAACAGGGCGACCCGTCGAAGGCCGTCGAGTTCTATCCCGCGGAGGACGAGATGAAAGGCAGATACGCCTACATCGACGTGGTGGGCATCTCCGACTATGTCGCCAGCAGAGACACCGAAAAATGGTACGCAGTCATCGACAGAGACGGTTACGGGAACATCGTCAAGATGTCGGCATCCCAGTTCATGATCCTCAAAAAGCACAATGACTGGTGGTATTCCGACGAGGAGGATTTCATAGATCCCACGAGGATCTACGGCATGCCCAACAAGATCTCCGATGAGCTGGCCGATGTCATCGCGGATGTCTTCGATTATGAATCCAGATCTGACGTGGCGGACGTGTTCGGAAAGTTCTATCTGGACACCACCGAGTCGCCCCATGACATGATCTCGGGAATCATCCTGTTCATCGCATTTGCCGCGCTTCTTGCGGATATCTTTCTGTTCATCACCAACGCATCGAGAAATGGGAGCGCCAGGCGCTGCATCAGGCGCCTCAATGATCTCGGCCTGACCGACCTTGCTGCTGAGCAGCTTGAGTCTCCGCTCACTGAGGCCATCGGCAAAGACACCACTCGTCTCAGCCAGGACTTCATATTCTGCAGGCCGCTGGGCACGGTCATGGCCCTCAGCGATATCATCTGGCTGTACGGGCATGTCCAGCGGTACAACGGCATCGTGGTCTCCCAGACCCTCCGCGCGGGAGGCAGGACCATGAAAGCCGTTCCCGTCTGCCAGACCGAAAAGGGCAAGGACGGGATCGGGACCGAGGCGTTCAGCCATATCATGGAAGTGCTGTCGCAGAGAGATCCGGACCTGATGCTGGGCTACAGCCCGGAGCAGCAGAAGCTCTACAACGAAAAGTTCAAAGAGGAGAAGGCTAAAGCCAGGGCTGCGAAGTGATCCTTCCCCTGCCGATCCATAATACTGTTGATACAGAAGAGACAGACACGCTGCGATTCGTGTCTGTCTCTTTCAGTTTGCCTGATCATCAGAAGATCATTTTTTCTCCGGCAGCCCGATATGCCATGTCGCCAGCCGGCTTACTGTCTCCGGGTCGCGCGAGAACCCCATGGAACTGTACAGCGCGATCGCGGGAGCATTGTCGGTGTCAACGATGAGCATCATATCCTTCGGGCGGTTCTCTTCTATCGCTTTCGCGAGCAGTTTTCTGCCCCAGCCGCGCCTTCTGCTGTCCTCTGCGACAAGGAGATCGAAAGGCTCGTTCTCTTCATTGTTCCGCGTGACATCGATATAACCGACGACTCTGCCGCCGTCCGCCGCGATGAAGACGTTGAACAGATCCAGCGCATCCGCGACCTTTTCGCCTGTCCAGTATCCGTCCGTACTGTGCATGGCAATATACTGATCCCTGTACCGGTCAGACAGCGGCTCTATCCCCGTCGTATCGGCAGGACCGGCATCCGCGGTCAGGACCATCTTCATCTGTTCCGGGAAGAAGGTCGCACCGCGGCTCTGCAGCATGGGACGGATCGCCTGATTCCCGGGATTGAACACGAAATCCACCTGATACCCGGGGTATTCCGTCTCCAGCCAGCTGGCGGCCTCCTCATAGGCATCCGGCTCCCGCGACAGCCCGGCAAGCATCTCGATATACCTGTCCTCTTCAATGATCAGGAACACGAACAGCCCCGTCATGGCATCGCCTGAAAAGATCCCGATGGGGACCTTGTCAGGTGATGTCAGAGCGCCCAACAGGTTGTTCCTTACCTGCTCCTCTGTCTTCAGCATCGGATCCGAAAGATCGGGATCGGAGCTGATCTCTCTGACGAATCCCATGCAGCTGTCTAATTCATCAAGAATTCTGATCATATTAAGTATCCTTTTCCTGCATAACAGACGACAGACCTCTTTCATCCTGAGACGAAAGAGGTCTGTCGATGGTGGGAGAGGATGGATTCGAACCATCGAAGTCACTGACAACAGATTTACAGTCTGCCCCCTTTGGCCACTCGGGAACTCTCCCATATTCAATTGGAGCTGGTAGACGGACTCGAACCCCCGACC